>JBFYZC010000106.1:0-3380 GCA_041309705.1 Bacillota bacterium
TAGTGTTAGAAAATAGTGATTCGAAACCCTGGAGCAGTTTTGTCTGGGGTTTTTTTGTTGTAATTTGAATTTAGTGATTGAGATAGAATAGAGAATTGGATATAATTAGGCTGAAATAGTAAATTTATTGAAATATTTTTTAAAGGAAGTTGGATGGAATGAAAAGATTTTTTTGTGCAATGATCGTCTTAATCTTATTTGTGCTGCCAGTTTCTGCAGGGCAAGCAAGATTAATCACTCAGGATGAAGTAGTCACAGTAAAGGAATTAAAAATTAGTGGGCTGCTCGATAATGTTGCAGTGGTGACTCATGCCTTTCCGTGGGAAGCAAATTCATTGGTAGCATTAATGAAGAATGGAGAGGTCTTGCTGATTGATACCCCATATACTCTGGATGCTACTAGGGAATTATTAGACTTTATTAAGAAGAGGTTGGGTAAGCGCAAAATTGTTGCGATCAATACTCATTTTCATCTTGATCGCTTGGGTGGGAATCAAGTTTTGTTGGAGCAAAAAATCCCGATTTACGCTAGTTTATTAACGAAAAAGATGATTCTCGAAAAGGGCGAAGCATCATTAATTCAAATGGCGGGAATGATTAAAGACCCCCAAATTAAAGAGTATTATCAGAATTTTAAGTATGTAATGCCAAATTGTTTGTTTGATGAGCGAGAAGATAAAGTACTTAATTTTGGTGAAAAAGTAATCATTCATTACCCTGGAATTGCGCATAGTATTGATAATCTGGTCGTTTATCTACCAGAAAAGAAGCTGATCTTTGGTGGGTGTATGATTTTGGAATTAGCGAAGCAGACTCCGGGAAATGTTGCCGATGGAGATCTGAAAGAATGGAGTAAAAGTATTGATAATATTGATCTAAAAGGATATCAACTGGTGATTCCTGGTCATGGTAAGGTTGGTGGGGTAGAGCTGATTGCCCATACCAAAGCAGTAGTGCAGCAGGCGATTAAGTAAGTAAAATTTGAAAGATGGAGCGTTACTAATGAGTAAAAGTTTAGTATTAGCAGAGAAACCTTCGGTTGGACGAGAATTAGCTAAAGTATTAAATTGTCACCAGAAAGGCAATGGCTGTTTTATTGGAGCGAAGTATATTGTCACCTGGGCATTGGGTCATCTGGTGACCTTGGCAGATCCAGAGAATTATGATGCGAAGTATCAGAACTGGAAGATCGAAGATTTGCCGATGCTGCCTGAGAAAATGGAGTTGGTGGTGATCAGGGAGACTGCGAAACAGTTTGGAGTAATCAGGAATCTGATGAAACTCCCTGAGTTGGACGAGCTGATCATTGCCACTGATGCGGGGCGAGAAGGCGAGCTGGTGGCACGCTGGATTATCAAGAAAGCTGGTTGGCGTAAGCCTTTGAAACGTTTGTGGATCTCTTCCCAGACGGAACGGGCGATTAAGGATGGCTTTGCGAATTTGAAACCAGGCAAGAACTATGAGAATTTATATGCGGCAGCGGAAGCGCGTGCGGCGGCAGACTGGCTGGTTGGACTGAATGTGACGCGGGCTTTGACCTGTAAATATAATGCGCAGCTTTCGGCAGGACGAGTGCAGACTCCAACCCTGGCGTTAGTAGTAGCGCGTGAAGCAGAGATTAAAAATTTTGTTCCGAAAGATTATTGGACCATCATGCTAACTACTACGAATGGTCTTTCCTTACAATGGCAGGAGCAACAGACCGGACAGACCAGGATCTTTGCTAAAAATAGCGCGGAGCAGATCTTAACTAAGGTAAATGGTCAAACGGGAAAAATTATTGAAGTGAAAAGAGAAGCGAAACAAGAGCTGCCCCCCCTCGCGTATGATCTGACCGAATTGCAGCGTGATGCCAATCGCCGTTATGGGTTTTCGGCAAAGCATACCTCGGGAATTATGCAACAATTGTATGAGAATCACAAACTGGTTTCATACCCACGCACCGATTCGCGTTATCTGAGTCAGGATATTGTACCTACCCTGCCAGAAAGATTAAGCAGGATCGCGACGGGAGAATATGCAGCAATAGCAGAGCGGATTTTACGTAATAAAATTAATCCTGGTAAAAGGCTGGTTGATAATTCTAAAGTGACTGACCATCATGCAATCATTCCCACCGAAGAGCCAGTCTATCTCTCGCGTTTGAGCAGTGATGAGCTGAAGATCTACGACTTGATCGTGAAACGTTTTTTGGCAGTGCTGTCCGCACCATTTGAATATGAACAGACCACGGTAAAAGTGGCAGTGAAAGAGGAAATCTTTGCGACCAAAGGACGAATCATAAAAAGTAAAGGGTGGCGTGGGATTTACGCAGGGGTTAATCATTGGGGTGATGAATCAAATGAGGAAGAGCAGGAGCAGTCATTGCCCGAGGTGCGCCAGGGAGATACTGTGCAGGTGGTTTCTGCAAAATTGGTAGCTGGTAAAACCAAACCACCCGCCAGATATACTGAAGCGACTTTGCTTTCGGATATGGAACATCCAGGCAGATTGGTGAATGATCAAGCCTTGAGAGCGGCACTTGAGAATTCGAGCGGACTCGGAACACCTGCTACTCGCGCGGAGATTATCGAGAAGCTGTTTAGCTCCTTTTATCTAGAGCGCAATGGGAAAGAGATCTTTCCGACCTCGAAAGGGATGCAATTGATTGGTTTAGTTCCACCCGAATTAAAATCGCCCGAATTGACTGCCAAATGGGAGCAGCAGTTAACTGAGATTAGTAGAGCCCGCGTGGTGAGTAGTGATTTTACTGCTAGAATTCGTAGCTATACCGAAAAATTAGTCACGAATATTATTGGGAGCAGTCAAACCTATCGCCATGATAATCTAACCCGTACCAAATGCCCAAATTGCGGTAAATTTCTTTTGCAGGTTAAAGGGAAGAAGGGTGAGATGTATCTCTGTCAGGATCGCGACTGTGGTTATCGGGAAGGAATCTCACGAACTTCCAATGCCCGTTGTCCGCAGTGTCACAAACGGATGGAGTTGCGTGGTGAGGGGGAGAACAAAATCTTCACCTGTGCTTGCGGATATCGTGAAAGACTCTCAGCTTTTAATAAACGAAAAGAGACGGAGTCAAGTAGCGGGAATAAAAAAGAGGTACAGAAGTTTTTGCAGCAGCAAAAAGAGGGAGCAACTTTGAATACGGCGCTGGCGGATGCCTTAGCGAAATTGAAAAAGTGAAGTGAGATGCGTGAGGCGGGAGGTAGAGGTGAGAGGCGAGATGCGTGAGGTGGGATTTGTAGGGGTAACCCCCAGTGGTTGCCTGGAAAATTCCGCCATTTCAGCGAACAAGTTCGGCAATCTAGCGAATAAGTTCGCTAATCTATCGAACAATTATGCCATTTCATCGAACAAGAGCACTAATCCAGCGAACTAGA
>JBFYZC010000107.1:0-2644 GCA_041309705.1 Bacillota bacterium
CAGTACTTGGATCGCGGTTATGAAAAGATTGAATTGAAATTAGCTCAACTGGGAGCAAATATTAAACGTGTCATTCAGGAATAAGATAAGGATACTGTTTGATAAAAATTCAGGGAGATAATGTGAATTTCGAGTCACGAAAACCCGCTCTTAAATGGGAAGGCGGGTTTTTTAGATCTAGTTAATTGTAACTATATATTTTCCGATAAAGATCTTTTATTTTACTGAGTGAAAATATCAATATAGTTTCCAATAAAGACCTTTTATTTTATCGAGTGAAAATATTCAAAGTACTAAGTATTTTTCGCGAAGATAAAATAAATTAGATCTTTTGGAAAGTATAGCTAGTATTAAGGATTTTTCGCGAAGGTAAAATGAATTAGATCTTTCGAAAAATATATAACAAAAATATTCAATTGAAGTGATATACTTTCTAATAAAGATCTTTATTTTATCGTAGATAAAATAAATTAGATCTTTTGGAAAGTATATATGGGTTAAATGAAGAAATCTACAATAAATATAGAAATACGACTGGGGGCTTCTGATTAATGCAGTTGGTCGAACTGGAGGAAAAGACATTACCTGAACTACAAGAATTAGCAAAGGAATTGAAAATTGATGCTTACTCTACATATCGAAAACGAGAACTAATTTTTGAGCTATTAAAAGTCTTTGCAACGAAAGAAGGTTTGATCTTCTCTCAAGGAGTCTTGGAAATATTGCCAGATAATTTTGGTTTTTTAAGAGTTGAAGGCTATAGTCATGGACCAGAAGATATTTATGTTTCTGCCTCGCAGATTCGCCGGTTTAACTTACGTACTGGTGATCTGGTTTCAGGACAGGTAAGACCTCCCAAAGATAATGAGCGTTATTTTGCTTTGTTAAAAGTTCAGGCAGTAAACATGATGGACCCAGATTCTTTAAGGCTAAGGCAACATTTTGAAGAATTAACCCCGATTTATCCAATCGAGCGAATGCACCTGGAGACTACTACTAAAGAGATCAGCATGCGAATGGTTGATGTAATGGCGCCGATCGGAAAAGGTCAACGTGGAATCATTGTTGCACCACCAAAAGCAGGTAAAACGACTTTATTGAAAAAGATCGCTAATAGCATCACCACTAATTATCCCGAAGTCACCTTGATTGTTTTATTAATTGATGAACGTCCGGAAGAAGTTACGGATATGTCGCGTTCGGTAAAAGGTGAAGTAGTCAGTTCTACCTTTGATTTGCCGGCAGAAAATCATGTGCGGGTTGCGGAATTAGTTTTAGAACGTGCCAAGCGAATGGTGGAAGTGAAACGTGATGTGGTAATCTTGTTGGATTCGATTACTAGATTAGCGAGAGCTTATAATTTAGTAGAACCTTCCAGCGGACGTACGCTTTCTGGGGGTGTTGATCCCAGTGCACTACATAAACCGAAACGTTTTTTTGGTGCGGCTCGAAAGATTGAAGAGGGTGGCAGTTTGACGATCATGGCAACTGCTCTGGTGGAGACTGGTTCACGTATGGATGAAGTGATTTTTGAGGAATTTAAAGGAACTGGTAACATGGAGTTGCATCTGGATCGCAAGTTAGCTGATCGGAGAATTTTCCCGGCGATTGATATTATTCGCTCTGGAACACGTAAAGAAGAATTACTCTTAAAAACAAAAGAACTAGAATGTACCTGGATCTTAAGAAAGGTACTTGGTTCCTTGGGACAAACAGAGACTACCGAATTGATGATTGATCGAATGACTAATACAAAAACGAATGTTGAATTTTGTGAGCTAATCAAAAATTCTTCTTTTGCGGAGAATGTTTCTAAAAAACGTAATTAGCTATATATTTTCTGGTAAAGATCTTTTATTTTGTCAAGTGAAAATATCCAGCGTACTAAGGATTTTTCACGAAGATAAAATGAATTAGATTTTTTGGAAAATATATATCATTGGTCGCGTAGTTATTTTATTATTAAGAATATTATAGTAATTTTCGATGACTAAATCCTATCAAATAGTGTCATACTATGGGTAGGATTTTTTATTTTTAAGGAGGATAAAGTCTTGAAAATTACTAAAATCAGCTGGCAAAAAGGGATTTGCGGTAGCTTTTTGTGGCTGATTCTAGCCTTTGTTTTTGTTGGAAATCAGAATGTTTGTGTAGGTAGTAATCAGAAGAATGAACGAGTGATAACTTATCAGATTAAACGTGGTGAGACACTTTATAAGATTAGTCGTCGTTATTCGGTCTCGGTAGCTGCTTTAGTCAGTTTAAATCACATTAGCAATCCCAACTTAATTGAGTCAGGAAGAGTATTATATATTCCTAGAGTTACAAGTGTAAATAAATCAGTAGCGAGAAGTGATTTTAAATTATTGATGCCAGTTAGAGGCAGAGTTAGTTCGCGTTATGGTTATCGGTGGGGGCGAATGCATCATGGGATTGATCTGGCAGCTCCGGAAGGGACACCAGTTAGAGCAGCGGCAACTGGAAAGGTAATTTATGCAGGCTGGTGTGGTAGTTATGGAAAGTTGATTCAGATTAATCATGGAAAGCTGGGTACAAAATATGGACATCTGTCCAAGATTTTTGTGCGTTCCGGAACAAGAGTAGCAGCTGGTCAAGTGATTGGGCTGGTTGGCTCGACTGGACG
>JBFYZC010000108.1:0-4427 GCA_041309705.1 Bacillota bacterium
ATGCTATATGTTTTTCGAAAGATCTTTCATTATATCGAGTGAAAATATCCAACGTACTAAGGATTTTTCACGAAGGTAAAATGAAATAGATCTTTCAGAAAATATATACACTACTTCAAAAGCTCAAAACCCGCCCCGTCAAGCTTTGTTGTCCATTCCTATCTCGCACTGTAATCAGACTTTCTTTCACCAGTTGCTGATAGAGATACCTTTGGGGAAGAATCTCTCTAACTCCCCCAGGTCTTTTCCAGAAGAACTGCAAGACCGCCCGATTCTTACTCTCATAATACTCCACGCGCAGCGGGACTAAACTCCCTGCTGTTAGTTCAAGCTGCCCGCTCAGCTCCACTGGCTGCTGCTGTTTCGTCCAGCTCGTGAGCAGCAATTGCTCATTCACCCAAAGTCGCGCCCCATCACTCACATAGATATAAAAAGTATAATTTCCACTCACTGGCGCAAGCAATAAACCCTGCCAACGAACCGAGAAATCATCCTTCCCCATCCCTGAAAGTGGTGGTTCTTTTCCCCAGTTAAAATTCAACTCAGCATCAATTCGCCAAAAACTCTCCCCCAAAAACTCAAGCTGATCATAGTAGCTGCCTTCCAAGCCATGACTCTCCTCTAAGGTAGTCTCAAGCCAGACAAGTTGAGCATTTTGCATCGCTCGCCTTACCAATCTAGTCTCGCGCTGATACTCCAAATCACCCACCCGAATCCAACCAGTCTTACCAAGACTTAAAGCCGCAAATGAAGTCGCCCGCGTCTCCTCCACGCAGGACTCCAACAGTTGCCCCAAATCAAGCTTTCCCTGCCACACAGAGGCGCGTCCCACGGTTAACGGTAGCAGAATTGCCAGACTGGTCGCAGCTAAGGCAAACAAAATCAAGCCCGCGATTACCTCCAAGGTACTACTACCAGCTTCTGATCTTTTTCGCCGCATCAAAAACCTCTTCACTAAAAGTGGAGACGCATCTTTCATCTCACGCCTCCACTTACAAAATATTTATTTTAAAGTCTTGGAGATCTTCTGACTGCTACAATCACTAGAGATGGTACAAGTTTTAGCTGTTGCATCATAAGTATAATTATAGCTATCAGTTCCATTGGCTGCATAAGGATCAACTGGCAATTCATCCATCATTGGCTCATATTTACTAGTCTTGGATAAGATGTCATCCAACTTGGCAGGATAGCTTCCCACATTCAAACGATAAATCTTCAATGACGTGGCAATTGACGATATATCCGAACGTGCCACCGAAAGCTTTGCTTGTTCCTCTGCACCACCACTATTTAAAAGTGCCACCCCTGCCAAGACAGATAAAACTACTACTACAATAATCAATTCAATCAAAGTAAACCCTCGTTGATCACGCCAGATCCGTTGGCAAAATTTCAACATCCCTGTCACCTCCTTTCGCTAAACTTAGTTACAAATCTAACACTCATTACTTATTCAAACAAATATCATCCATATTTCCCTGATCATTCCGACCGTTTGTGCCCACACTCCACAAACGATAAGTCCCAGTACTTGAATTCAATTGATAAAGATATTTTTGATTACTACCAAATTTATCATCCGGCAACTCCTCCAGATAACCCTGCTGCTTTAGGATTTCCAGCTGCAGAGGATACTGATGCTGCTTCATAAAATAAAAATTTAGCGCACCCCGAATTACCCTCAAATCAGCCTGCACCAGATTAGCCGTTGCTTCCTCCTGTACTCCGCGATAATTCAACGAGACTGCGGTCAACAACAACGAGAGCATGAAAATCACCAGTAACAACTCCAAAAAAGTAAATCCTTCTTCCGGCAAAACTGCTTGCAAAGATTCACCCCACCTCAAAGCAGCTTCCTCACTTTCACTCAAGGCACATAGTACCCCAGATCATCAACTGTTCCAACTCGCCCATCCTGACCACGGCTTCTCAGATAAACTTTACGCATCCCATCCCGAGGATCAACACGTAATTCAATCAAATAACCCTCCGCTTGTAACGCAAAAGGATCACGTGGTAATTCTGGCAGATACTCTGGCACTAGCTCAGTCGCTGGATTAAAAGTGCTTGGTAGTGGTAGATTGGCATAATGATCTAAGAGCAACAATCGTACTGCGGCTCTCAATGTTGCTAGATCTGCCTCTGCTTGCCGAGTTTTACCTTCATTCAAATAAAGATCGACCCCAAAAGTAGCTACCGTGGCTAACATCGCCACGATCAAAGTGGTCAGTACCACTTCAATCAAGGTCAAACCAGCTTCAAACCTCATTCTCATCTTGCTCATCCTAATGCGGCATTGCCGTTTTAAAGAGTTGAAACAAGGGCAAATAAAATGCTAATAAGACCAGAAAAACCATTCCTGCCGCGAATAGAATCAGCACTGGTTCAATCAGATTGGTAAACTGCTTCACCCCGTCCTCCAACTCTTGTGTATAATAGAGATTCGCTTTCATAATCATCCCGGAGAGATTCCCCGTCTCCTCACCGGTATGTACCATTGCTACCAGTAATGGGGGGAAAAAGTTATTCTGTTGCAAATAATAACTCAAGCCATTTCCCTGTTCAATTGAGTGTTTCAGCTCCTCCAGATAACCTTTGATCACCACGTTCCCCAGTAGATTTTTAATAATCTCAATTGCTTTCAAAAGCGGCAGACCACTTTGGAGTAACAATGCCAGATTCTGTGTTAGCTGTGCCAAGATAATCCGTCGATAAAATCCCCCATAAAGTGGTAGCTGCAAAACTAAACGATCCAGCCAACTCTTGACTGGTTCCTGTTTCTGAAGTTGCAGCACAAAAACCGCCAGCAGTAGCAGTAGAATTAAACCTAATGGCAGATACCAATAATTACTCAACCACTGCGAAAGACCTAAGATTAATCTGGTGATTTCCGGCAGTTCTGTCTTACTTCTACTATAGGTATCGGCAATTTTAGGGAAAGCATAAGTCAAAATTAGGATTATCCCCAAAAATGTCGTTCCCAGTACCAGTAATGGATAAGTCGTAGCAAACAGCAACTTCTTCTGCAGGTCTTTACTTTTCTCAAGATACTCAGTTAACTTGGCATGCATCTCCGCAAGTAAACCACTCTCCTCACCTGCTTCCATCATTCCCACAAAAAATGCTGAGAAGATCTCCGGAAACAGCTTCAAGACCTCGGCATAACTCTTACCGCCTTTAATCTCGGTGGTCATTCGGCTCAAAACTCTTCGAAAACGTGCCGAAGCAAGCTCCTGCATCAGATCCAGTGCATTTAAGAGTGAGATTCCCGCATCCAGCATTGCCGCCATCTGCTTAGTGTACATTACCAGCTCCAGATGGCGAATCCGTTCGCCTTGCCCCAAAAACTGCTGCCAATCCCAGACAATCTCTGCTTTAATCAACCATAACTGATGCTCACGTAAGCCGAGCTTTAATTTAGCAAGACTCTCCGCTTCTAGTTCGCCCTGAAGCAGACTGCCCTGCTGATCTCGTGCCTGATACTTAAAGACTGCCATCTGCACCATCCTCTATATATTTTTCGGTAAAGATCTTTTATTTTACCGAGTGAAAATATCCAGCGTACTAAGGATTTTTCACTCGGTAAAATGAATTAGATTTTTCGAAAAATATCTAACAAGATTAATAACAGGATTAACAAAACAATTATTAAACCTGTTTATTTCGCTATCAAATTACTTTATTTTATTATAAAACTACTTTATTTCGTTATAAAACTGCTTATTTTTATTATAAAACCACTTTATTCTGTTGCTAAATTGCTTTTTGTCAACAATGAGTTTGATTTTCTTAATAATAACCGTTGTTTTTGTTATAAATGAGCCATTTTCGCTAAAATTAATCTCGCTTTTTTCACCGGAGAGTTTGCTTTACTATTTATCGAGTTTGCTTTTGCATTTATCGAGATCACTTTGCTATTTATCGACTTTGCTTTACTATTTATCGAGATCACTTTTGTATTTATCGAGTTTGCTTTACTATTTATCGAGATCACTTTTACATTTATCGAGTTCACTTTTGCATTTATCGTGTTCAATTTTATATTTGGTGAGATTATTTCTCTATAAAAATGAGGAGAGAACTACTCCCACTGATCTGGAAGCTGGAAGCTAGATGCTGGAGGCTGGATTCACTCCCCCTGACTTCGTCATCCCCCTCATCAGGGGGATTGGTTTTGCTCTTTGTTACCTACGATATTACACCAAACAACCCATCTATCAAATCCACCTACCAAATCCCCACGCCTGCTCCCAACCCAAATCCCCCTCTCCGAGGGGGAAAGGCGAAGCATAGGGGGAGTTCCAGCCTCCCGCCTCCTACATCTCGCATCCAGAACGGGGGGATAGATTTTGAGCAAGGAGAATTTTTCTGCTGTATTAAAATTTTTTGCTTTTTGTTACGAGGTTTATGGCATCGACGGGGGG
>JBFYZC010000109.1:0-4374 GCA_041309705.1 Bacillota bacterium
CCTGAATCTGTTGGGCTAATTTAGGACTATATTTAGGCAATAATGTTCCCAGATAAACAGTAAAAAGAAAGAATAACATAATCAGAAAGATCTTCCACCAATCTCGTCTTAACAAACGTAATAGTTCCTGCATTTAAACCTCCTTTTAAAAAATCCATAAAAAAAGAAACCTTGATTCATCCCTTCAGGGACGAGAGGTTTCCCGCGGTTCCACCCTGTTTGGTCTGTACGTAACAGACCCACTTCATCAACTCAGCTCCAAAGTGCCCAGCCGTTGCAATTGATCAGGTCTCACCTTTCCTGATTCTCTGTGTCCATGCATTACGGTATTTTCTTTATCATTGCTGATATTCTTATAACTTGAATATAGCAAAAGTTTATCATTCTGTCAATGGTTTACTTTCTCATTTACTGATGAACCATTGTCACGTTCAATCTCCACGCTACATTTACTTACCAAAGCTGCCACCGCACCAACGATCGCCAGTTGTGGGGCGAGCATTGCTCCGACTACTCCAGCAGTCACGGGAATCTCCACTAAAACTTTCTCATCCTGCTTGACTAAGATACGGTTCACATTCCCCTGACGTAGCACTTCTTTTAATTTGTCCACTAGATCATTACCTTTAACAAAGAAGCGTTCTTTTTTACCTTCTTCATGCTTCTCCAGATGTACCAAGGCTTCAACAATATCCCATTTGTTTGCCTCTAGGACTTCGCGTGCTCCTTCATAAGAAACATTCATCCGATTACGTACAATATCAACTTTTTCCAAATTATCCATCTGCATCTTACCCTCCAATAAATACTGCAGTCGCAGTTTAATCCCAAAATATTTTGCCCTGAAACGAGCAAAAAATATCCTAAAGACGATCTAATAATTTTTGGGATTTCAAAGGATGACCTAGACGCAATCTGACAAAATTGCAAAGAATTTTATTAATTTGCTGAATTTCCAGTTGATTAATGTTTAGTGACTCCAAATTACGCAGATCAATCTCTCCCAAAATCGCCATTAACTCGCAGATCTGATTAGCAAGTAAAAATGAGTCATCATACTGACTTTTACAATCTGGGCAAAGTAATCCGCCTGCCTCATGTGAAAAATATTTCTCTTCGGCAACCGCTCCGCAGACGATACATTTTTTAATTTGGGGCTGATAGCCAAGATAATTCAATAACCGTAAAATAAACGCCAGATTTAAAAGTTCTGGGGTGGAGATTTTTTCCAGCGTAATAAAAGCAGCCAGTAAAAAACGGAAGATCACTTTAGCAGGCTCATGTTCTGGCAAAAATTTATCCACCAGCTCTGTCCAGTAGCTAGCATAAGTAAGCTTAGGCAGATCCTCACGCAGCTTAGTAAAGGAGTAAACCAACTCAGCTTGATTGAGGATATCCAAATTTTTACCTGCAAAAAACTGTGCTTCCAGACAATTAAACGGCAGTGTATTCCCTACAAAACGACTTCGTTGTCGTCGGGCTCCTTTGACCAATGCCTCAAATTTTCCGGAATCTTCACTCAAGACGGTTAAAATCCGGTCTGCTTCACCAAAATTACGTGATCTTAAAATAATTACTCGATTTTGATATAAACTCATTAACATCTCCATAATGCGAGAATTATTCTACTTCTGCTGATAAAACCGTTCCTTCTCACTATAAATACAGCCACAATACTTCTGACGGTAGAGTCCCAATTCTCTTGCCATATTTTGACTCTGACGAAATCCAGGACGAAAATCGCTCGCCTCAAAAATCAAGTTATACTCTAACGCTAGCTCTTGTCCTAATTTAATAATCAATTCTTGATTCTGGTACGGACTGATTAAAAGTGTAGTGCTAAATACTTCCAATCCGAGCTCCTTTGCTTTCTGAGCAGTCTTGGTGAGACGAATTCGATAACAATGTTGACATCGTTCATTTGGATTAGCAGCGACTAACCCTAAAAAATCTTCCAATTCATAGCCTGGCTCAATTAAATATGGAAGATTTCTCACTTCAGCTAATTGAATCAAACCCTCACGCCTCAACTTCTGTTCCTGATAGGGGTGAATATTGGGATTATAAAAAAAGAGGGTCGGAGATTTTCCCACTAAAAGTAAGTGTTCGGTAGGATATGTAGCACATGGTCCACAACAAGCATGTAACAGCAGCTCCTTCATTATGCAAGTCCCCTTAAAGCTATTTTTTAGTAATCCCTAAATGGTCGTAGGCTAATTGAGTCGCAACTCTGCCACGTGGGGTGCGATTAATAAAACCAATCTGCAATAAATATGGCTCATAGACATCCTCAATCGTCTCGGACTCTTCCCCAATCGAAGCCGCAATAGTGTCCAATCCAACTGGTCCACCACCAAAATTATTAATCATCGTCTGCAAAAAAGTACGATCAATTCGATCCAAACCCAACGAATCTACTTCCAATAACTGTAGCGCCAGATCAGCAACCGCAGCAGTAATCTCCCCTGCTGCCTTGACCTGAGCAAAATCACGTACTCGTTTTAATAAACGATTCGCAATTCGTGGTGTTCCGCGTGAACGACTTGCAATCTCAGCTGCTCCTGAAGTCTCAATTCCAATCTCCAAAATTCCCGCCGAACGGGTCACAATCTCCTGTAATGCTGCTTTGTGATAAAAATCTAGTCGACTAATGATTCCAAACCGATCACGTAGTGGTGCTGCCAGAGCACCCGCGCGGGTAGTAGCTCCTACTAACGTAAAATGTGGCAGATCAATCCGTACCGATCTGGCACTCGGACCTTTACCAATAATAATATCCAGCGCAAAATCCTCCATTGCCGGATAAAGTACTTCTTCAACGCTACGATTGAGACGATGAATCTCATCAATAAAGAGGACATCATGTGACTCAAGATTAGTCAGAATTGCTGCCAGATCTCCGGGATGCTCAATTGCTGGCCCGGAAGTAATGCGCAGATGTACCCCCATTTCATTGGCAATAATATGCGCCAGCGAAGTCTTCCCCAATCCCGGTGGCCCATAGAGCAGCACATGATCCAGTGCTTCCTGTCGTGCTTTAGCAGCCTCAATAAATATCGCCAGATTTGTTTTAACCTTCTCTTGACCGATATATTCCACCAGTCGACGCGGGCGTAAACTCAACTCATTTTCAAAATCTATCTCTTGCTTGGTTGCTTCGATAATTCGCTCTTCTTCCATCTTAGCCATCACTTTCTGCCTAAATGTTGCAAAGCTTTTCTTACTAACTCAGGAGTGGTCAATCTTTCTCCACTACTAGCAATACTCTCTACTATTTGCTGTGCTTCTTTATTAGGATAACCCAGCGCAATCAACGCATCAATGGCATCACTGGTGTTACTGTTCACTGGATCAAAACTGCTAGTCTCACTATTTGAAATATTTCCTAGTTTTCCTTTCAACTCCAAAACCAAACGTTGCGCGGTTTTTAAACCAACCCCCGAGACTGAGGTCAAAGTCTGATGGTCTTCGCGTTGAATGATGGCACGTAATTCGTCTGGGGTAAATCTTCCCAATACTGCCAGACCAATCTTCGGACCCACACCTGAAACACTAATAATCTTCTGAAAGACACTCTGCTCATCCGGGGATAAAAAACCAAACAAACTCACGCCATCCTCACGCATCTGAAAATAAGTATAGAGCTTAATTAGCTCAGTGACCCGACTTAATTTCTCCAGACTCGGTAGTGACATCTGCACCAAATAACCAACCCCGTTAACCTCAAGAATACAACTCTCGCCACTCACTCGTTCCACTTTACCGGTCAAAGTAGCAATCATTCAAGTCACCATCTTTCTCCTAAACTCCCCTTAATCTTACGCGAATGGGCATGACAGATTCCGATTGCCAAAGCATCCGCTGCATCATCCGGCTTAGGAATCTCGGTCAGACAAAGTAGCATCCGTACCATCTCTTGTACTTGATTTTTTTCAGCCCGTCCGTAACCTACTACTGCTTGTTTAACTTGTAACGGAGTATACTCCGCAATCTTCAGTTTAGCATGCTGCGCTGCCAACATAATTACCCCGCGTGCCTGTCCTACGGCTAGCGCAGTGCGCACATTTTTATTAAAAAATAATTCTTCAACTGCCATTGTTTCGGGGTGATATCTCAAAATAATCTCAGATAACTCCTGATACAGCAGACTTAAACGCTCTGCCATCTCCTGTTCTGGTGTAGTACGAATTACGCCAAAAGCTATTTTCTTCAGATGATTTCCCTCATGAGCGACCACCCCGTAACCCGTAATCGCTGTTCCGGGATCGATCCCTAAAATTACCATCATCATTCCTCCAATCAAGCTTGATTCGCGATTAATTTATTTAATTCCTGCTCACGGTTATTGTTTTGTAAAATTATTTATATTTATTA
>JBFYZC010000110.1:0-4851 GCA_041309705.1 Bacillota bacterium
CGTGTGCTCTTCCGATCTCCAGATGTCGATCTGGCAAAATACCACTAATTCTCAACCCATGCTGCTGCAAAGCTGGTAGATATTCATTATTAAATTCATAACGATGGCGATGTCGTTCGTAGATCAGTTCTTGCTGGTAAGCAGCACGCGCCAGGGTTCCTTCGCTAAGTTGAACCGGATCAAGACCCAAACGCATTGTTCCACCCTTATCTTCAATTTCTTTCTGCTCCGGCAGAATGTCCACTACTAAATAGGAAGATTCAGGATCAAATTCCGCAGAATTTGCCCCAGTCATTCCGGCAACATTACGTGCAAACTCAATCACTGCACACTGCATCCCCAAGCAGATCCCCAAAAATGGCACTTTATTCTCACGTGCCCAACGAATTACGCTAATCTTCCCTTCAATACCACGATTACCAAAGCCACCTGGAACTAAGATTCCATTAACTTTCCCAACGGTCTTTTCAATCCCGTTCTGTTCAATATCCTCAGAATTAATCCATTTAATCTGCACCTGAGTCTCGTGAGCAATTCCAGCATGACGTAATGCCTCCGCCACGCTTAAATAAGCGTCCGGTAAAGAGACATACTTGCCAACAATTCCAATTGTCACCTTATTTTTTGGTGCTTTAATTTTATTAACCAATTCACGCCATTCTTTTAAGTCGGATTCACCACACTCTAGCTTCAAACGCTCAATCACAATCTGATCTAATTTGGTCTGTTCTAAAAGCAGTGGTACTTCATAAATGGTTTTGGCATCCATATTGGGAATTACTGCTTCTTGATCAATATCACAGAAAAGCGCAATTTTCGACTTTAATTCATCAGAAATTGACTTTTCAGAACGACAGACAATTATATCTGGTTGAATCCCTATACTACGCAATTCCTTCACACTATGCTGGGTTGGTTTAGTCTTTAATTCAGTAGCCGCACCGATAAAAGGCATTAAGGTCACATGGATATACATTACTCCATTCTTGCCAATATCGGTCTTAAATTGACGAATTGCTTCCAAGAAAGGAAGGCTCTCAATATCTCCTACTGTTCCACCTACTTCAACTAAGATAATGTCCGCTTGACTTTCTTTGGCAACCCGTTTAATTCGCTCTTTAATTTCATTGGTAATATGGGGAATTACCTGAACTGTTCCACCTAAATAATCACCACGTCGTTCTTTGTTAATCACCGACCAATAAATCTTACCAGTGGTAACATTATTATTCTTACTCAAATTAACATCAATAAAACGCTCATAATGCCCAAGATCCAAATCTGTTTCCGCACCATCATCAGTTACAAAGACTTCTCCATGTTGATATGGACTCATTGTGCCTGGATCGATATTGATATATGGATCAAGTTTCAAAATCGAAACACTTAAGCCACGACTCTTCAACAGACAACCCAAAGAAGCCGCGGTAATCCCTTTTCCTAAAGAAGAGACCACTCCCCCGGTGATAAAAATAAACTTTGCCATCTCTAAAAGCTCCTCCTACCTAAAGTACGTTTTAAAAATTTTCTCGCCAGTTTCTTAAAAAATTATATCATAAGTTCCGCTATCTTCTTCAAATAAAATCCTTTACCTCGGATTTTTTCAAGGAAAGCGTCACTGATTTTATAGCCAACCCATTTTTGGGGATTGTTCTAAAATAAGTTCCGCTATCTTCCTCAAATAAAATCCTTTATCTCGGATTTTTTTGAGGAAAGCGTCACTAATTTTATAGCCAACCCATTAATCATAGCGGTCGTAGATTGGCTGGAATCCATATTGCAGCAGATAAATTAAGACTGCACCAAACACAAGTGGCATCAAAACAAAAACCATCAATGATAAGACAAATATTAAAACAATTATTAAACCATAAATTAAAGTTAACCCCAGATTATCCAAGAAAAGAATTAATGATTTACGCCAGACTTTACGAAACCCATTTCCCAGATATAATAACGGCGTAAAATAATATGAACACAAGAATAATACAAAGATTGCATAAGCAGAGAAAATGGCGATTATCGTAAAAAACAGATGATTCTTGATAATTGCAATCCCGATATTCAAAGCCAACATTACCAAGAAACAAGAATAGCTGGTATAGATCACCATTGCACGTAGATAAGATTTTTTCAATAATTGAAAAAAGAGCTTTACATTTAAATAATCTTCTTCTCGTTTTTTGGCTAGACCATACAGAGCTGTTACAAGCGGACCTACCACCAAACCATTCCAAATCGCTATCATCAACAGTGTTAATCCTACTAATTGTAAAACTTCTATTGGCTGCAAAACACCATTCAAGCCTTTTTTAAGAAACTGCACTACAAAAAATCCCAAAATAAAGCAGGGTAGATTCACTAAAAACCACAAAATACTATTCAGCGCAGTAAAGCTCATCGAACGATAGATTTCTTGCAAAGAAGCTTTCAAAGTGCTTTTCAAAGCAGGTAAGAACTCTAATTTTCTACTCATTACCAAACCCCTTTTACGACACTTACAAAATCGAATGCATACCTACATTCGTTCTGGAGCACTAATTCCTAGCAGATTCAAACCATGCTTAAGCACAAAACCAACCGCTCCCGCCACCGCTAAACGCGCTTCAGTTTCCAGTGGATCATCGACAATAATCCGACGATCAAAATAGTAGGAATGAAATAAGGTTGCTAATTCTAGTAAATAATTAGTCAAACGATGTGGCTCCCGTTTTTTCGCAGCTTCACTAATTATTTCGGGAAAATGAGCCGTCTTCTCCACCATTCCCATCTCTAAATGATCCCATTTCTCCATCAATTCCGGACGACATGCAGCATTCAGCTTATTTTGATTCGCATTATTAAAAACATTACAGATCCTAGCATGAGCATATTGCACATAAAAAACTGGATTGACTGACTTCTGACTCTTTGCCAGATCCAAATCAAAATCAAGATGACTGTCGGAACTACGCATCAGAAAGAACCAGCGCGCAGCATCATTTCCCACTTCTTCCAACAAGTCCACCATTGTAATAAACTCGCCACGTCGTTTGGACATCTTAAAAGGTTGTCCATCTTTTAAAAGATTAATCTGCTGCGCAATTAATACTTCAAAACGTTCTGGTGCAATTCCCATTGCCACTAATGCCGCTTTCATCCGTGGAATATAACCATGATGATCTGGGCCCCAGATATCGATTACCAGTTCAAAACCACGCCCGAACTTATTTAAATGATAGGCAATATCAGGAGTAAAATAGGTGGTGCGACCATCCGCAGTTCTTAATACTCGATCCTTGTCATCACCATAAAGCGAAGTTTTAAGCCAGAGTGCTCCTTCTGCCTCATAGGTTAAACCGCGATCAATCAATTCTTGCAAGACCTTGGCAACAGTACCATTCTCATGTAATTGACGTTCACTAAACCAGAGATCATAATTCACGCCATAATTAGCCAAATCACGTTGCTGCTCTGCCAACATTTTTTGATAACCCAACTCTTTAAAGCGCTGTACCCGTTCAGTTTCAGGGTATGCCAGATAACTATCTCCTGCTTCGGCAATAATCTCACGTGCTAAGTCATATAGATACTCACCACGATATCCTTCCGACGGAAATTCTACTGCTTGACCCAATTCTTCACGATAACGTGCTTCCAATGAACGTCCCAAAGTTTCAACTTGAACTCCATAGTCGTTAATATAATACTCTCGTTTGGCTTCAGCACCACAAGCATTAAAGAGATTTGCCAGAGTATCACCCAAAGCTGCTGCCCGTGCATTAACAACATTCATTGGTCCCACTGGATTAGCACTAACAAACTCCAGTTGAATCTTTTGACCCGCCAAATCATTGTTACGACCATACTCTGCTTCTGCTCGGTTGATCTGCTCCATTACCTCGAGCAACCATTGCTGATTTAAATAAAAATTAACAAATCCCGGTCCGGCAATCTCTACTCTGGCAAGATAAATATTTGCTTCAAGATTCTTCACCAGCAGTTCCGCAATTTTACGGGGTGCCATTTTAGCTGGTTTTGCCATAATTAATGATAAATTGGTCGCAAAATTTCCATGCTGTTTGTCTTTGGGTACTTCCAAAACAATCTCTGGCAATACTTCAAAGGCAATTTCTCCTTGTTCACGGGCTGACCATGCCGCTTTAGTTAGTGATTCTTTTAAACTTGCAATCACTTTTCTGGTTACCATCTGCTCCATCTTTTTCGACCTCCAGCAAGATAAATACAAAAAATCCCTGTAGATACAGGGCTAATTAAAGAGAAAAGTCACCGAAGTGACCTTTCCCGTTAAGATGCTTTAACTTCACTTTTAGATGTTGAAACAGAGCTACTAGTCTCAGTAGCTGATTTACTATTATAATCTGCCGAACGATAGTCAGTGACATGGAAACCAGAGCCTTTAAAGATAATATTAGTATTCTGACTGATTAAGCGTTCTACCTTACTTTGACATTTAGGACAGCTATTCAACACTGTACTAATGCTATGAAATTCTTCAAACTGACCACATTGAGGACAGATATATTCGTAGGTTGGCATGGTTTCACTTCCTTGCATTTTTTAATATATATTTTCTGAAAGATCTAATTCATTTTACCTTCGCGAAAAATCCTTAGTACGCTGGATATTTCACTCGGTAAAATAAAAGATCTTTACCAGATAATATATAATTAATTATCCCTTTCATATTAAAGTAAACCGCAGCAGTTGTCAAGAGAGTTTACAAAAATGCAGAAAAGCACTGTGACTTCCTCCCCGCGACTAAAGTCGGGGGCTTCGTGGTTCATTTACACTCGTAACCAAGTGCATCCCCACATGCTCAGTCCGAGCTGTTTTTGTATGGTTACGCGA
>JBFYZC010000111.1:0-3346 GCA_041309705.1 Bacillota bacterium
CTCTACCATTATCATTTAAAATTGCTAGGGTCATCGTGCCTTTGCCGATTACCCATGAAGGCGAAAGTGGTAATTTGTAACCACATTCAGGGCAGATAGTCTCAGTACAATACAGGTAAGCATTCGCACGTTCACCTTGCTCATTAGTCTCAATTCCCCAAATGCTAATCTGTTCATCAACTGCTTGATAGACCTGTTCTTGAAAAGAACGTAACTCTTTAAGCTCTCTTTCACTAGTCCCCGCAATATTTAATGCAGCCCAGGTAAGTAGTCCTGCAATTGGATTAAGATCTGAAGCAAAGACATCATTACCCATTCGCGCTGCTTCAAAGGGAATCGAGCCTCCACCACAGAAGCAGTCACCCACGATTGGACGCCTACCAAATCGCTTTTCACCTAGCTCCGTAATTAATTCTTGAAGATTACTCGACTGCGTACCTAGATGAGCATTGATCGCTTGCCATTCACTCAGAGGAAGATTCTCAAGTTCTTCTGGTCGCAGACAGTAGGTTAATTTTTTATCATAGCTAAAGCGTTCCCAAGCAATCTCAATAGCTTTACTTTTTTCAGCTGATGTCAAACCAGCTTTCCACTTACTGGTATTCTGATCTATAAAATAGCTTTTTCTCTCCTCTGTAGTGCAGACCTCGAAACAATCTGCTGCGGAGATTGGTTTATTTCTTCTTAATCGCAAGCCATTCTGATCCATTGTCAGCAGTTTCAAAAAGATCTCCATATCTTTTTTTGGCTGCTCACTTGCAGGCAACAGCAGACCTAATAAAGCTGCTCGCACCAGTACCAGTGGCTTCCTTCCCCACCATTTCCCTAACCCAGTTAAAGTCTGCCCTAAATTAGCCTTACGTTCCTTATAGCTCTCTTTGCTTACCTTAGAAACGGGAAACTGTACCTCGATTAACGCTTGCTCTCTTTTCATCACACAACCTCCCTTATTCTGCTTCCCCTTTTCTAATCATAATGTCAAATAAAGACTGTTCACGTTGTTCTTCGATTGGATTCTCAGTTAAAGCATAGCGAAGTGCTTTTCGCCAACCATTACGGTCGTATAGATTTCCAGATGCAGCATTAGTCATCGTAAAGAGCCACCAACGTTCTTCCGGAGCAAGCCCCAGCCAGTTTCGTGTTGCAATTGGAATCACTGCCGGATCACAATCCTCCACTGACCAAACTAGCAAGAGCATCTCTTTCCCCAATAAACGTTCCACTGGTGTCTGTCCATTAATAAACTTACCGATTGGTAATTTCTGTTTTTTGAGACGAGTATTAAACTCACTCTGTAGTACATCTTGCAGAAGCTTCCATTTATACTTGGAAAGCTCTGCTTTAGGTTTGTCCTCATAAAGATTAATCTTTTGTACTGTTAGCTCATCTTGCCAATTAAATCGCTCATAGATCACTACTGTACCCTCTGATTTAGCGGGAATACAGACCAAAAAATGATGTTGACTCTCCTCTGGACAAAAATCAAAGCCCACGGTACGTAATGATGTAATCATTTCTGAATTATCTCCTCTGGTTTAATTTCAGACAGACTTAGCTGCTTCTCATTTAAATAATCATAAAATGTCTGACCTGATTTAAAATTACTCTTTCTAAATTCCAATGTAAACTCTACCCTACCATTTGCAATGAAAGAGTTTTTCAGATTATCAATTAAAGACTCTAATTGTTCTAAAGTAAGAATAATCTTATCATCAATATTAAGCTCAACATAACCTGAATCATTATTCTTCTCATCAAACTGAAATAGTAAGATCCGAATATCACTGACTGTGTTCACATATTTTTGATAAAGATTTATGATTTCATAACTCTCCTGCGTATTTCTGCCATTGATAGGACTTTGCCAGATTAAAGGCTTAGCCTTATCAATATTAAGTTCATTTTTCTTGCTTGGCTCAACTGGAATCTGTTGACATGCGTAGTATTGACCATCATACTCTGCTACTACTTGTACATATTTACTAGTTTGCGGAACTATCAAATTACTCTCGTATAGACCTCCATTATTTTTAGGCTCAGAACCATCAGTAGTATATTTTATCTTCACCCCTGGCTGAGATTCTAAGATCAGTCTTTGTCCATTAGGGGTCTCAACAAATTTGTGTTGAATCTTAATCTCTCTAACCCATTCACAAGCTGCACCTGTAGGATAATCCCCTCTACTATCAACACACAAAAATGAAACCTTCATTGCATCAGTCTCAAAATTATTGGGATTTTCTACCAATAATGAGCTAGTAGTGGCTACCGCTCCTACTTCATAATAAATCTTGTCTCCGCCTTTAGAGATTAAGCGTAAACTAACCTTTCCAGTCTTTTCATTTTCGCTGATCACTTTTACTGCAACACTGGTAGGTTCTTTCTCAAAAGGTCCCTTCTCTACATAGTCACCACGAACACGCCAAAAATCTCCTTTCACACACTCCTCAAGTAGCCTATTAAATCCATTAGGATGATGCCATTGCCAAGTAGTTTCAGTTGCAGCACGCTCTTTAATTTCTGACCAAAGCATCTCTTTACGAGTAAAGATTCGATCCTCGCATTTTTTTCGTAAATTTTTCTCACTTGTCTGTTCAAGTAATTTTTGTTTTTCGATTAAGAGCTTACGAATCTGATCTTCACCATTGTAATTGTTATCCTTAAATTCCATTAAAAAATCAGCACTTTGAATTCCATTTTTATTAGGATAATAAAGTACACCAAAAGTCTGTTGTGCAGCACTCAAGACGGCAGTTGTCTTTTTTATTTTAATATCTTGAGCAAACTGAAATTGCTGGTTATTCTCCGGAACTTTCTCAGTAACCATATTAGCAATAATAGTTTCAACTGCCTTTAACTCTTTAGCAGCTGTATACAGACGATTCATACTATCTCGTTGTCCTGACAAGAACATTACCCGATTTTTATATACAGCATTCTCATAAAACCTTATTAAATCAGGATGTAGCCCTCCACCAACATAAGGCTCAAATAAAACCAGTTTCACCTTATCAATAGTTAGATTAATCTGATCTATTGCCGGAAAGATCAATAATTCTTGATAGAAATCTAAAGTTTTGGACAAAAACTAGCGACTAAGAATTTTTTGAGTATGCCTGTTTTTACTCCCTCGTTATCATAAGACTCTACTAAAGAATGTAACTCAGCAATCATATTTTTAGTATTTTTAAAAAATAATTTCCCTTCACGATCATATTCTAAATACCAAGCTTTCGCCTGAAATTCATCAAAAGCTTTTTTCAGTCCCGTAATGTCTCTTTCTGGTTCACAAAGATCTGCAATTGCTTCTTGTAAGGTCAATCCCAATAAAGCATTAGGAACGTCT
>JBFYZC010000112.1:0-12064 GCA_041309705.1 Bacillota bacterium
CCCCCCGTGGTTGCCCAACCATTCACCGTCACGTAGGGGCAACCCCCCGTGGTTGCCCAACCGTTCCCGACCATGTAGGGGCAGGCACGGTGACCCGCCCCTACATCTTTCTCCCTGCTCCATATCCCCCTCTCCGAGGGGGAAAATGCGTAGCATAGGGGGAGTTACAGACTGCGATCTACAATCTTGGTCACCGCACAAGGGAGCACAATCAACTGATTAACCTCAATCTGATTAATATTCTTAATCTGATTAATCTCTGCCAGACGTTGCTCTGCTACACCATAACGCGCTGCAATCCGCCAAAATGTCTCCTGTGGTTTTACTTGATAAAGATGATTCTCAGGAATAGGGATGATTAATTGCTGTCCGACACTTAATTTACTCTTAGTGGTGAGCTTATTTGTCTCGCTGATACTGGCAACCGTCACCCCGTAGTACCGTGCTAATTGTGCCAGTGTCTGTCCCTTTTTCGCTACTGCATTAATCTGATAACCATTCGCGGTTTGATTTACCACTCCGGTAGTATTCTCGGACGCCAGCTTTACTGGTTCTCCAATCTCCGCCTGCTTTGCTGGCTGACTATTATTAGACACCACCACCAGATTTGACTTTTCATCTTTACCAGCTGTAGTTGCTTCATTTGAAAAATTCTTAATTATCCGCGGGGTTAGCAGAATACAGATCTCCGTATCTTGATTAGGATCTCGTTTGCGGGTTTTAAAGAGCCAGCCAACAATGGGGATTCTGCTCAACCACTTGATTCCACTAGTGGTCTCCGTAGTTTTTAACTCATTCAAACCGGATAAAACAAAGGTCTCCCCATCACGCAGCCGGACAATTGAGCTGGCTTCGCGGGAACGAATCACTGGGATATCATTATCGCCTGCCTTCTTCCATTCAGAGATACTACTGACCATTGCTTTGACTGCAATTGTCACAATGTTGTTTTCATTAATTCGTGGGGTCACGGTCAGTTTGGTTCCCACCTCAATATACTCAATCTTATATGTAGTAACCCCTTTTTCATCAACGCTCTTGGTAATAATCGGATATTTGTCACCAATAAAGATTACGCCTTCCTGACTATCAGTAATCGCAATCTTCGGATTACTCAAGACACGTGCTTTACTCTGCTGTTCCCAGAGATAAACTTTGCGCGAAATATCATTTAGCGAGACTGCACCAGTGATAAAATTCAAATTCAAAGGTGCTGCTTCCCATTCCACACCAATCGTGTCCATCAGATTGCGCTGAATCTCCTCGACCCGTGCTTCCACATTCAACTGTGGCATCTCCCGATCCAGACGCACAATCAATTCTTTAATATTCTGATGCTCGAGTAGATTAGCATTAATCGTTAGCTGATTAGTACGGGGATCAATTCCAATCCGTTCTTTCGGTACGACCACATTCAAAGCTTCGGCAATCTGATTCGCTTGAGAGTATACCAAACGATAGACTTGCGTATTTCTTGCTTCAAAATTACCAAAAGTCTTCTCATTCCCAATAATCATCGTGCGGTTAGCCGCCAGCCAGCGATAGGAGTATCCATGGGTCTGTGCCAGTAGTTCCAATGACTCGCGCACTGTCAAATTATTATTTAACTTCACCGTAACCTTACCCTGTACCGTTGGATCGAGTAAAACATTTAATCTGCCCAGTTCCGCCAGACTCCGAAAGACATCACGCAGATTACTATCAACCACATCCATGTTACTAATCAAAGTTTGCTCGTTTGCCGCACCCCAAACCAATGAAGTTGCGAATAAACTTAATACAAAAATCAAGCATATCGTCAAACGTAGCCGAGCTGTTGCTAATCCTTTAGCCATCTACTCTGCCTCCTCTTTTTTTTCAAGCTTGAGACGTCCCTCTCTTGAGACTAGCAACACCGCGTCTGGCTCAATCTCTCCCAAACGATATTCACTTCCCGGCAGCCGATCTCCACTTCTCAAGAGATGCGTTTTATTCTGATACTCAATCATCACCAGAGAATCATCGCCACCTGCCAAACTTCCTTTGAAGCGTGGTCGAGAGTTATCAACCACTTTTTTGGTTGATTCTGGCGCTGATAAATCATTGACATTCATTAATTGCCCCGGAATCTCTGCTGCTGGCTTCGCATCATCTTGCTTCTTAATCTTGATGATTCCCGGAGCTAAGAAAGGATTCCTGGAAAGATCAAGTTCCAACTGCAGTGCTGCTTGCGTCACTGGTAGCGGAATCTCGGCTAACTTTGGTTTAACATTCTTGACAATCTCTGGTGGTGGTGAGGCTTGACTCTGATTCATCACCCAAAAAATCACCATTGCCACTACCGCCACACCTGCAAAGATCAGATAAGCTGGTCTGACCGTTTGCTGTCCGCTCTTTGCCTCCTCTTTAATCATTTCGCCACCGTCCCTTGAGTTTGAGTAGATAGTGAAACCAGATCAAGATTCAAATCAGCCACGATCATCGACTTCTGTTCTGCCTCATTCTCTGTTGCAACATCCAGTCCCGAGACCATCACACAACGTTTACCATCGGGCACTAATTTCAAGAAATTCACTAAACCATAGTAATCTCCGCTTATTTTCATCTCCCATTGATAGGCTTGATATCCAGCAAGATTTGGCAATGGTTTTGGTTCATTTTGGGTACGACAATTTTTAATGGTAACCCCACTTTGCGATGCCATTTCGTTCAATTGTAAGATTAATTCTGCTTGTTTTTCTTTAGTCGGAAGATAGCTTGCCAGACGATTCTCTTCCGCTTGCATTGCGATTAGTTGCTTTTCTAATTTTGGCAAGGTACGAAGCTTATTGCGACGTAACGATAATTCCAGTTCTTGCTGACCTTTAACCGCCGTTAACTTCATATTTTCATTATAACAATAGATTCCGCCGCTCAATGCTCCCAAAAAAACAACTGCACCTAAAACGATCATTAAAAGTTTATGCTTTTGGTTGCGGAGCATCTGCTGCACCTCCCTTATTTAACAGATCAATATTGAATTTGTAATAAGAGAGTCCTTCATCTTCAATCTGATTAACCTCTTTCAACTTCGCCTTACCCAATGCTTCTGCCTTATCCAGTCGTCCCAAATAATCACCGATTAAAGAGAACCCCAGAGCACTGCCATTAATATTAATCATCCCATCTTGCGCAATTTTCACTGTATTTAACCAGAGATCCTCCGAGAGTGCCAGCGCGATCTGATCGAGTAGTTTTAGATGGGTCTGATATTGATTGGTGATCTTTGTCACTTCGGTTTGACGTTTCTGAAACTGCTGGTATCTTTGCTCGGCCGCCAGCACCTTTTTCATTGGTGCTTCCGTCATTTTCAGTTCTTGCTTAACTACGTTTAGCTCTGCTTTGGTCGCATTTAACATCATGAATTGCATTCCAACAAAGAGTAGTGCTAAAAAGACCAGTGTGCAACTTCCCGAAAGAATCAGAATCTCCTTGATACTCAGTGCCGGTTGCGGGCGATACTCTAATGGTAAAAGATCAATCTTCATAAATTAATCACCTCACGTAATGAGAGCCCTAATGCCACCGAGACAGTTGGCAAAGAATTTTTAAAACTATAACTGCTATGTCCTTCTAGTTTAATCAACGGATTCTCACCTACCGTCACCACTTCAAGTTCAAGCTCATTCGTAAGATACTGTGGTAGGTTTCTCATTTTCGAGCCACCGCCAACAATAATTAACTTCTCAATCTTTTCATTCCGCTGCTGCAGTCGATAGTAATCAAAGGAACGATGCAGTTCCAGTACCATCTCGCGCAATCCTTCTAAAATAGCAAAATTCACACTATACTCAATACTTCCCGGTTTAGTGTTATGTAGTTCACAAAGAGCATTACTATGGGTCATCTTGGCTTGCTCAGCTTCATCAAATGAGATATCCAATAACTTTCGCACACTCTCGGTTAAACGATTTCCTGCCAGTGGGATAATTCTCGTAAACTGTGGTGCACCTCGCTTAACAATCGTAAGATCAGTAGTCGCCGCACCAATATCCAATAATCCGATACTTCCCGCTTCTGGATCAACTTTTTCCAATCCCAAAGCACGCATCAAGGCAAATGGTTGAATATCAATCGCACGCGGCTGGATTCCTGCCTCATTCATACATCGAATATGACTCATAATTAAATCTTTATGTGTTGCCACCAAGACGATTTCTATCTCATTATTCTCTTTATCTTGATTAATAATTTCAAAATCATAACAGGCATCATCAATCTGATAGGGAATATAACGCTCGGCTTCCCATTTTAAAGCCTCGGTAAGTTCCTCACGACTCATATAAGGAAATTTAATCAAACGGACAATTGCCGATTGACCGGAGACCGCAATTACTGCCTCTTTGACCTTAATCTCCAGATTGGTGATTAACTCACGAATCGCTTGTGCCACCGTCTGAGAATCTTTAATTGCACCATTCTCCAGTGAACCAAATGGCAACGGGATGGTACCGTATTGCTTTAATTGCACCTCATTATTTACACGTTGCAACTCAGCAATCTTGATAATATTTGAGCCAATATCCAGACCGATTGCTGTACTCTTTTTTGGCATCTGCTTCCCTCCCTAGACTCAAAATTAAAATCTTCCTTGATTTTTTAGCGCAAAAACAACCAATAATTCTTTGGTAAATCCAATAAAATCACCAAAATTGCCGCCAGACAAAGATATGGTCCAAATGGAATTGCTGTTTTTCGCCCCGCTTTCTTAGCAAGAATCATGATTCCACCGACAATACTGCCGAGAAAACTTCCTAAAAATAAAGTATAGATTACTACCTGCCAACCGGCAAACGCGCCAATCATCGCCAGTAATTTGGCATCACCCATACCCATTCCACCACGACTAAGCCAGACAATTAGATAAATTATTAAAAATCCCACCGCCATCCCAAGCATTGACTCGAAGATTCGATCATACGAAAGAATCACTCCAAGAATCATCCCTGGGAGACTCAGCACGTTAGGAATAATTTGCAGATCAAAATCAATCAAGGCAATCACAATCATCAAACCAGCGAGGATGAGATACTTCAAAGTCTCAAAACTTAACCCGAAACGCAAATAAATCAGATAGAAGACTAGCGCGGTTAAGAGCTCAATCATCGGATAACGCCAGGAGATCGGGGCGTGGCACTTGCGACACTTGCAACCCTGAATTAAAAAACTAATTATCGGAATCAATTCAAACGGAGCGAGACGCTGTCCACACTTGGGGCAGGCGGAAGGAGGAAAGACAATTGATTCCTGACGCGGAATGCGATAGATACAGACATTCAAGAAACTACCCACGATTAAACCAAAGACGATTACTACCAGATCAAGGGTCATTTTTTCACCAACTATTTTTTATTTTTTGGGCGCTAAATGATTCGCCACCTCACCTAGCTGATGCGATAGCGCACCTCCACCATTCGCCCCCAGTGAGCAAGTCGGAGTTAGCTGCTTGACGGTATAGTTACCACCACTCGGACAGGCAACCTCTCGTTTCAGGCCGCCGGCATTAATCAAGGCAGCCTGATCCTCGGGCAAATTCTGCTCATGATTGATTCGATAGCTATCGCTCGCTCGCTCAAGGATACTCAGATTGGCACGACAGGTAGCCGCCTCAGCAGTAACCACTCGCTTCCAAAAGATTGGTACGGCAATCCCGCTCAGCACTCCGATAATCACCAGCACCACCAAGAGCTCAATCAAAGTGAATCCTGTTTCCTGCCGCATTCAACATTTCCTCCATGAATAACTATTTTAGTAAAGAGGGCAACTCAGAGTCACCCTCTTCAAATTAAGTAAATTTTAATCAAGGGATTGAATGTCGTTTGGCGCCACCGCCATTAGCACCAATCGAACATGTCGGAGTAGCGACGTTTACTACATAGTTTCCAGCTTTGGGACAGGTAACAGCACGTTTCAGATAATTACCACCAGTTAACGCTGCCATATCTGCCGGTAAGGCATTGGTAGTACTGTCGGCTCGGAAACCTTCCATCGCGCTTTCTAATACACTCAAATTAGCGCGACAGGTAGTCGCCTTAGAGACCTCTACTCTTTCCGAGAAGGCTGGGACAGCAATGGCTGCCAAGACTCCGATAATCACGATCACGATCAACAGCTCGATCAGGGTAAATCCTTCTTCCTTGTGAAACATCAATAAATCCCTCCTAGATTTTTTATTCACGTTTTGGATTACATTCCCATGGCCGCGCCAGAGGACATCTGGAACATCGGGAGCATGATTGCTGCTACAATAAATGCAACCGTCCCGCCCAAACCAACGATGATCATTGGTTCGATCAAGGTAGTAATATTCTCAACTGCGTACCCCACCTCCTTATCATAAAAATCAGCTACTTCGCCCAACATCCGCGAAAGATCGCCTGTTTCTTCACCAATTGAGACCATCTGTGGCAGCATTGGTGGGAAACGATGGCTTGCCTCTAAGGGATGCGCCAGACCAGTTCCCCGGTTGACGCTTACTAGAGCTTCATGAATTACTTGGGAGATAACATTATTGGCAATCGAACGCTCCACAATCTCCAGACTCTTCAACATCGGGACACCACTATCGAGTAACGTACCAAAGGTACGGGTAAAGCGGGCAACTTCCACTTTCAAAAGCATATCACCAAAGACTGGAATTTTTAACATTAGCTGATCCATTTTTGTTTTAAACTCAGGATTTTTCATTAAGGTTTTGAACCCAAAGAAAATCCCTAATGGAATCAAGGGTAACGCAAACCAGAAATTACGAAAGAAATCACTTAAATTAAGGAGAAACTGGGTAATTCCCGGCAGCTTTGCCCCTGATTGTTCAAAGATATCCTTGAACATTGGCAGCACTACCGTAATCAAGATTATGACTACCGTAACGGCTACGCCCACAATTACTGCTGGATAGACCATCGCTCCAGTGACTTTCTTCTTTAATTGGTATTGATTATCATAGTAATCATGCAAGCGTTCCAGACTCACATCCAGTTTACCACTCGCTTCACCCGCTTCTAAGAGATGAATGAACATCTTATCAAAGACTTTCGGATATTTACTGACCGCCCCACTCAGACTCTCGCCACCTTCAACCTCGAGCCTAATCTGATTAATCAGATACCGGAAATAGGGATTACTCGTCTGGGTTACCAGATTATTCAGACAGACTACCATTCCAAGACCAGCTTTGTTCATGACCGAAAACTGCTTCAGAAAAATCAGCTTGTCCTTCAGTGGAACTCGTCCTTTAGTCTTATCGCTGCTACTGTTTTTCTTGGCAGCATTGGTTGCTTCCTTAATCTCGGTAATCAAAAGATTTTCGGCACGTAGTTTACTGGCAGCTTCACGAGGATTAAGTGCATCGACCATTCCCTTGGTCAACTTTCCGGCACGATTCTTGGCAACATAAGTATAGCTAGGCATCCTTATCTACCTCCAACATGCGTGTAATCATAATTGCTATTCAAACGTCGAAACTCTTCCTGATCGATTGCATGCAAATATGCCTCGCCAAAACTGACCATTCGGTGTTGCACTAGGTATGTCAAGGCAGAATCCATAGTTTGCATTCCAAATTTACCTCCAGTCTGAATTGAGGCACGAATCTGATGCGTCTTGCCCTCACGAATCAGACTACGAATGGCGGAGTTGATCACCATCAATTCCACGGCAACCGCTCGACCTGGTTGATCTATTCGGGGTAAAAGCTGCTGAGCAACTACTCCCAACAGTGATAAGGAGAGTTGGGTACGAATCTGTTGTTGTTGATGGGGGGGGAAGACATCAATAATGCGATCTACTGTTTGAACCGTATCATTCGTATGTAAGGTGGCAAAGACCAGATGCCCAGTCTCAGCAGCAGTAATTGCGGTCTGAATCGTCTCAAAATCACGCATCTCACCCACCAAAATTACATCAGGATCTTCACGCAATGCTGCTCGTAGTCCATTAGCAAAACTATCCGTATCAGTATTAATCTCACGTTGATTAATGATACTCTGTTTATGTTGGTGTAAAAACTCAATTGGATCTTCGAGGGTAATAATATGTGAATTTCGTGTTTCATTAATCAGATCAATCATCGAACCCAGGGTGGTAGTCTTACCGCTACCAGTTGCGCCGGTTACCAAGACCAGCCCGCGACTCTTTTCGGTAAATTGTTTTACTGAATCTGGTAAGCCCAACTGTTCCAATGGTTTAACTGTAGTCGGAATTAGACGCAACGCCGCTGCATAAGTTCCCCGTTGTCGAAAGATATTCACTCGAAAGCGAGCGATTCCTGGAACCCCATAAGAAAAATCAATCTGTCCGGTTTCCATTAATCTTTTAACACGAGACTCATTTAACAGCGGCGTTAATAATTCTCTAACTGAATTGGAATTTAAACTTTCCCAGTCTTTGACCCGATCTAACTGTCCATAGATTCGATAAAGCGGTGGCACACCTACAGTCAGATGCACATCTGAAGCATTCTCCTCCACCGCTTGAGTTAATAGTTCTTCAATCTTCTCCATCCTTGGAGCCTCCATTCTCGCCCCCTACTCTCCAGTGTAGGCAGCACGAATTACTTCATCTACAGTGGTCTGTCCATTTAAAGCTTTAATCAGACCATCTACCAAAAGTGTCCGCATCCCAGAAGTACGAATTGCCGTTTCTTTCATCGTATCCGCAGGAACATTCTGACAGATTACGGCACGCAGCTCTGGATTGATCAGCATCACCTCGTGAATCGCGATTCGTTTTGCATATCCAGTATTATTACACTGACGACAACCTTTACCACGATAGGCACTAATCGGACCATCCGGCAGATCGGCAATTACTTTTTTCAAAATCGAATAGGCTGGATCATTAGGCATAATCTGATAATTTTCTTTACAATTTTTACAGATCGCTCGTACCAGACGTTGCGCAATCACTCCCGCCATGGTTGAAGCCACCAAAAATGGTTCAATTCCCATATCAATCAAGCGCGTCACACTAGAAGGAGCATCGTTAGTATGCAAGGTCGAAAGAACCAGATGCCCGGTTAAAGCAGCCTGAGTGGCGATCTTCGCGGTCTCATTATCACGAATCTCTCCCACCATGATCACATCAGGATCTTGACGCAAGAAAGAACGTAGGGCACTGGAAAAAGTAAGACCAGCCTTATTATTTACTTGTACTTGATTAACGCCAGCAATCTGATACTCCACCGGATCTTCAACGGTCATAATATTTACATCTGGTGTATTCAGTTCATTCAAGACCGAACTCAAAGTGGTTGATTTACCACTTCCAGTTGGACCAGTAACCAAAATAATCCCATGCGGATGTGCATAAACACTGCGGAAGAGTTCCAGCGTGTCAGGGAGAAAACCAAGATTATCGATCTTCGCGAGTGCTGCACTTTTAAAGAGCAGACGCATGACGATCTTCTCACCAAAAACAGTAGGAATTGAAGAAACACGAATATCGACTGCGGTATTCTCCACTTTCATCTGAATCCGTCCGTCTTGGGGAATTCGTTTCTCAGCAATATCCATCTTGCTCATAATCTTTAAACGGGAAATAATTGCTGCCTGAGTATTCTTTGGCGAAGTCATCATCTTACGCAAATGACCATCAATGCGGCAACGGACAACTACTTCACCCTCAGTTGGCTCAATATGAATATCACTCGCGCGTTCCTTGATTCCTTGCGTAATAATCAGATTCACCAATTTTACAATCGGTGCATCATCAACCATTGCGGTTAATTCTTTCGCAGAAAGCTCTTCTTCCTTTTCCTCTTGGATCTCAACATCCATATCCTTGAAAACTTCTTCAACCGTGCTCTTGATTCCGAAATATTGCCCAATCGCGCGGTTTAAATCCTCTTCAGTGATAATTACTGGTTGAATCTCGCAACCCAACATAATCTTAATGTCATCAATTGCGAAGACATCAGTAGGATCAACCATTCCTAAGGTAAGTCGGTCGGCTTTTTTATCTACCGGAAAAACTTTATATTTTTTGACAATATTTTCAGAAACCATCTGCAATACTTCTGGCTCAATCTGACGTTTTGCCAATACAACATGCGGAATTCCCAATTGAAATTCAAGCACTTCAATCAGGCTTTGCTCATTGATCAAGCCTTTGGTTACTAAAATATTGCCTAAACGTTCTCCAGTGCGAGATTGTTCTTTCAAAACCTCCTGCAACTGCTCTGGATTGATAAAACCAGCCTGCACCAACAAATCACCTAGTCTTTGACGAAAGATGTTTGCCAATTTAATTCCTCAAATCTTTTTAAATTTTTTTATAGTAATTACAAATCGCAAAGAAAATCTATAAATTAGAATCATTAATATACTTTTTAAGTGCAATTCCAGTTTGATGGAAATTTGTTACACATATACTCAGTTTTGTTACTACTTATAATTGTAAATGCAATTCCACATCTTGTCAACATTTTTATCAAAAAAACTCATTTTAACTGGAGTTTTATTGGCAATCAATCAAATGAATAATTTTATACTTCAAAATTTACTTGATACTCTTGCAACCAAATATTCACTTGTAATAAATATGCGGTTAATTGTGGCAAAGTCATTAACTGTCCAAACCAAGGATTCTCCATCTTTTTCTCTTCAGTTAACAGTTCTACAACAACTTTTGCATCAACCACTTCATTAATTGGTGCATCTGCTTTCAATAATTTTAACAATTCTTGTTTAACTGCTGCAAAATATAGTGGATGATAGGTCTTAGGATAAGGGCTTTTTTTCCGCGCGATGACTTCTGCTGGTAAAATTGCTTTGACTGCTTGACGTAATAATCCTTTCTCGCGTTGACCAAGGTACTTCATCTCCCAAGGAATATTCCAGAGATACTCCACCAAACGGTGGTCGCAAAACGGAACACGTACTTCCAAGCCACAAGCCATACTCATTCGGTCTTTCCGCTCCAACAACACTTGCATAAACCAGGTTAGATTCAGATAAAAAAGTTCCCGTTGGCGATTTTGTGTAGCATTCTCCCCACTTAAACGTGGTACTTCGGCGAGACTCTCCTGATAACGCTCAGTAACATAATTTTTCAAATCCAATTGTTGCTGAAGCCCAGCTGCCAAAAGTTCTTGACGCAACTGCAACGACTGCGCCCAGGGGAACGTGGTAGCTGCCAAACTCTCCGGGCGATAAAACCAGGGATATCCTCCAAAGACCTCATCAGCACATTCGCCAGACAAAGCTACTGTGGCATGCTTTTTGATCGCTTGACAGAATAAAAGCAATGATGCATCAACATCTGCCATTCCCGGTATGTCTCTTGCGCTTACCGCTTCTTTAAGTGCTAACAGTAATTCTGGAGTATCCAAAAGTACACGATGATGTTTAGTCTGTAAATATTCCGAAACAATCTTAATCCATTTTTCATCTGCATCCGGCTGAAAGATTCCCGAGGTAAAATATCTATCATTCTCACGATAATCTACTGAAAAAGTATCTAGGCTCATCCCTTGCTGCTGATATTTAGCTGCCGCAACCGCTGTAATAATACTTGAATCCAAACCACCCGAGAGCAAGGTACAGACTGGCACATCTGAAACTAACTGACGTGAAATTGCATCCTGTACCAGCCATTCAACTTTCTCAAGCGTCTCTGCCAGACTATCTTGATGTGGTGCACTCTCTAAATTCCAATAGCTCTCTTGTTTCAATCCCGAACGCCGATAAGCAAGCCTCCAGCCGGGACGTAGCTCATAAAGATTCTTAAAAAGAGTTCGACCTGGGGTGTGTGCCGGACCTAAACCAATTAACTCCGCAACTCCTTCACGATCTACGATGTGTTTGACTTGCGGATGTGCCAATAATGATTTTAATTCCGAGGCAAAAACGATTCCCTGCCCAAGCTCAGCATAAAAAAGTGGCTTCACGCCCATCCGATCTCTAGCTAAGAAAAGCTCTCCCGTGGAATCATTCCAGACTCCAAAGGCATAAATCCCATTAAAATGAGAGACACAATCCTGACCCCATTCGAGATAAGCTACCAGTACCACTTCGGTATCAGAGTAAGAATGAAATTGGTGTCCGGC
>JBFYZC010000113.1:0-3466 GCA_041309705.1 Bacillota bacterium
TATTCAAAATATCTAATTTTTTATTCTCAATTAAATCTTTATAACCATTGATAATTTGTTTATATTCTTTATTATCACGAATTACATTAATAATCTCATAATTGTTTACATTTTCCCAATATCCTACAGTACAAAGAATTAAATAATCCCCATCTTTTAAATAGTAATAATCAGAAATATAAGGTTTAAAATCCCCCTTAATCCCCAAGTAATTAGTTAAATTATTCCGTTCAGCATGTTTATTCAGATCATTTTCACTAATTTTCCCTGTTTCCAACATTTTTTGTGCCATACTTTGATCTTTACTGCGAAAAATTACTTGTCCCTCTGAAAAGTAGTACAAACGTGCATTACCTGATGATGCCCAGATCATTTTAGAGTAATCAGTAACCACCATGACCAAACTAGCTGATAGCCCTATTTCTTTATCTTCAATCTGTAACATTAAATTAGCATTTTGCAGATACTTCTTTAATAAATGGGGCGAGAGAGTGGGCTTCAGTTTGAATTCATTTAAGAGATATTTCACCACAATCTCAGCACTCTTCTTCTCTAGTTCAGAATTAATTCCATCAGCAACAATCCAGCAGGCAAAATTATCCAACTGCAGAAACGAAAAATAATCATAATTAACTCGAAATGCACCTGATTGCGAGACGAAATCAGTAAAAACCTCACTCATATCTTTTCTCATTCTCTACCTCACCCAATATTTTACTGATCTTTCCAGATACTTTCAAAAAGATCTAATTTATTCTATCTTATCTCAACAAAGATTCGTCAAAAATTGATAATTTCCCTTTATTTTACTAGTAATTATATGATTATGCCACAAAAAGTATTTATATATTTTCCGGCAAAGAACTTTCATTATATTAAATGGAAACATCCATCGTAATAGGGGGGGTTTTGCGAAGATAAAATGAAATAGATCTTTTAGAAAATATTTACTTAATCTTTATTTTCAATATTCCATGAATTTTTGGGTAATCTCCTAAACGTATTGGAAGAATGAATTTACATCACAGACGAACTATATATTTTCAATCGGTAAAATAAAAGATCTGTATCAAAAAATATATACAAGGTGGATTCTGGTTACAAAAAAACGTTATAAATTTTTTTAAAATATCTTCCATCTTCAAATAATATATGTTATAATTTGGAACATGTTTATTATTTGGAGGGGGGTTTTTTAATGAAAAGAGTCTTATTAATGCTACTCTGTCTAACCTTATTATTCTCTGTATCAACCATCACTTGGGCGGGTGAAGATACGTTCTACCTAGGTGGATTTAGTTTATTCGAATATGAACACTCAATCACTAAAGATACTTCTCTTTGTTTGGGAGTCACCCCTTTATTTGCCTCGATTAATGGCGATAGTATTTCTCTTTTAGGAGCATCACTCGAGTACAAAAAGTATTTCGATAGCACTGAAGCGCAAAATGGTTTCTACATCGGCGGCTTTGGAATGTTAGTTACCGTGCATGCCAAATTTTCTTCCTTATCAGATGATCCTGAGCTAGATACAGATGCCAGACTTTCTGCTTTTCTTGTGGGAGTACTGGGTGGTTACAAGCTCAATTTTGATAATGGTTTTACTCTGGATTATGGGATTGGCTTGCAAATTGCTACTTTAAGTATGGATCCAGCCTTTGAAGAAAAATGGGATTTAAATAACTTCTATATTCTACCTGCCGGGCGCATGGCTTTGGGCTACTCGTGGTAAAAAAAAACCTCCTGGAAGCAGTTGCTTTCAGGAGGATTTTTTTCTAAATATTAGTTGATTCACTCGGGTTACCCCATTCAAATCTTTTTAAATACCACATATATTGTTCTGGATATAATCTAATCCAAGCTTCATACTTTGATACACATTTTTGTAGACCATTTTGATACGTTTCTTCAAGAGTATTAAATTCTTCAATTTCCAAAGGTGGTTCAATTATAATTTTATTTCGACCATTTTCTTTGATTGTATAAATCGGTAAAATCGCTGCTTCTGATTGCAATGAATAATGAACTGGTCCTGCTGGAATATGAGCAGGTATTCCAAAAAAAGATACAATATTTCGACCTAAATTATAATGATCCGCTACAATAAGTAATGCTTGGTTATCTCTCAAAATATTCAAAGCAATCTCAGTTGTAATCTCTTGACTATAAACAAGCTTATTCCCATATAATTGTCGTAATTCATCCAAATAACGATTTTCAAAAGTATCATCCTGTATCCAAGCAATTGTATGTAATGGTATTTCAGCTAATGGCAAACCACAGACTATTAATTCAAAATTTCCAAGATGAGCAGAAAGCAAAATTGCTCCCTTCCCATCTTTTAAAACTTCATTAAGATATTCTATTCCGACAACTTCAACATTTTTTGACCATTCTTCTTTAAGAGATTTAAATCTTGCCATTTCTAAAATACAATAAACCATATTAATAAAACTAGCACGAACAATTTCCTTACATCGACTAGTGTCTAATTGTAAAGTTTTGGCAACCCCATTTTCAAGATAACCTTTATAGGGACCAATTCGTTCCAAACTATACCAAATCGTTCCCAAAATCTTAGCAATACTTGGTAAATAATTTACTGGAATGGATGCTAATAATTTAAAGACACCTGATTTTATTTTGTCAACAAAAGTCATTCTTACTCCTACTAATAATTAAAAAAATAATCCACTACAACCCGTTCTGCTCTGACTTGACCCACAAAATCTGATACCACCAGATGTTTCGGATGGCTTTGATATCTTTCCAAAGCAGCTTGATCTGCAAATTCAGTATAAAGCACCAGATCATAAGCTTCCTTGGAGTTATTTTGATTAATTCCCACCTCGAGCTTCTGCAGCTCGACGATCTCTGGTGTTAAAGCCTCCAGCATTTCCTTCATCAGCTGCAGATTCTCCACTTTACTCTTTCCTAGTGCAAAATCTTTTAACTTCCACATCACAATATGTTTCAGCATTTCTAAGATCCAATCTTATTATTTTTTCACTATAGTACGTTTAGATGGTCTTGTCCCTGATTTAAAACTACTTTTCGCACGAGAAGGTTTCTTTGAGAAGGAACTCTTAGAGTGAGTCGATTTTTGACCCCATTGTTGCTTTTCACTGCTCTCCGATGCTTTCACTGGTTTCTCACCCCAGGTACGAGGCTTAGCGCCACTTTGCTTGGGACGAGATGTTTGCTTCGTGAAAAATTTATTCGGTCGAGACGATTTCTCTTCCCTTTTTTCTAGTTCACTATTTTCAAACTGCTTGGCTGGTTTCTCACCCCAGGTACGTGGTTTACCGCCACTTTGCTTGGGATGAGATGTTTGCTTTGTGAAAGATTTATTAGGTCGAGATGATTTCTCTCCCCTTTTTTCTAGTTCACTATTTTCAAACTGCTTGGCTGGTTTCTCACCCCAGGTACGAGGCTTAGCGCCACTTTGCTTGGGACGAGATGTTTG
>JBFYZC010000114.1:0-8104 GCA_041309705.1 Bacillota bacterium
CCTTCCAAATCTTTAGTACCTGCCATCTAATTCTTAACTAATTTATATTTCAAAATCAACTAATTATGCTATATATTTTTCGAAAGATCTATTTCATTTTATCTTCACAATAAATCCTTATTACGCTGGATATTTCCACTTAATATAATTAAAGATCTTTACCAGAAAATATCTAGATTCTTATTTACAATAAATCTTCTCTATTATATAATTGTAAAAACTAAATTATAAGGAGTGGAAAGATGGAACTGCAAGGCATCTGGCTTCCTCTGATTACACCTTTCAAGAACGATCAGATTGACTATCATTCATACAAAAGGCTAATTGATTACTATCTCTCACAAAGGATCAATGGACTAATCCCTTTAGCCACCACTGGCGAATTACCTACAATTAACGATCTAGAGTACGAAGAACTACTTAACTTCACCATTGAATATGTCGCTGGTCGTGTTCCAATCTATGTGGGTGCAGGCAGCAACTCCACCCAAAAAACAGTTGCCTTAGTAAAAAAATTAGAACACCATCAAATTGATGGCATTCTTTCCGTTTGTCCTTACTACAATCGTCCTGACCAAAGAGGGATCTATGAACACTTCTTAAAGATCTCTGAGAATACCAATCTAAAGATTGTCATTTACAATATCCCATATCGTACTGGACGCAATATCGAAAACGAGACCATTCATCGCTTGGCAGAACTCAAAAATATTGTTGGTCTAAAAGATTCTTGCGGAGATTTCAAACAAAGTATGGAGCTTTTGCTAAATCCGCCACCAAACTTTAGCATTTTGACCGGCGAAGATCTCTTCTTCTACAACGCGCTAACTCTTGGGGCAACTGGTGGAATTCTTGCCTCAGCTCACTTAGAGACTTCTCGTTTCGTCGAGATTTATCGTTTAATTGCCAACAACAATTATCAGGCAGCATTAGAACTCTGGAAACCGCTTGCCAAATTTATTCCTTGCTTATTTGAAGAACCTAATCCCGCGCCACTAAAATACTGTTTGCAGAAAGAAGGCTTAATTGATTCTTTAGAAACACGTCTGCCCTTGACTGAGATTTCTAACGAATTAAAAGCAAAACTCGATCAATTCTCGTTTAGCTTCAAATAAAATATAAAAAGGTTCGCTTCGTTAAAAAAGCGGACCTTTCCACATGATAAAAGCATCTTCATTATTATCGAGATAGTACTTCCGCCTCATCCCCATATGTACAAAGCCCAACTTCTGATAGAGGCTCTGCGCTGCCACATTGGAGCGACGTACTTCCAGGGTCAAATGTTGAATCCCTTGTTGTGGTGCGAGCTTAATCAAATGCTTCAGTAAAGCTTCTGCCACCCCACGCCTGCGAAATTCCGGATGAGACGCCAGATTGGTAATATGTCCCTCGTCAAAAACCTCCCACATCCCTAAATATCCCACGATTCGCTGTCTTTCATTTCGCGCTACCAGATAGAAGGCACGACGATTTTCCAATAGTTCGTGGACAAAGGAACTGTGTGACCAAGGAACTGCAAATGATTGGTTCTCAATCTCAACAACTTCTGCTAAATCTTCCAGACACATTCGTTCAATTCGCAACATCATTCTAACCTTTTCATAATTTTTTAATTTTACTCATTTAAACAAAACAAGCTAAAATTAATCATCTTTTAATCGCATTGATCACAACATACGGTACACTCATCTTCAAAACCCCAAACTGCTCTGCTTGCTGATTCAAACGTACCTCTAACTCAGCAAAAATTTGTCGCTGGTACGCTACTGGTAAAAAACTCTTCCAAACATCCAAAAACGCTAATCTTACAAAATGATGCCCAAGCATCGCGGTACCATCAGCAAACTGGTAATTAAACTGGTCGTATTCCAGATCCTTAATTAAAAAGCCCGCTTCTTTCAGTAATCGCAGCATCTCCTCTACCGGACGGCGTTTATGATTAATATGTTCACGCATCTTGATAATCTCAGAATCAAGCTTCAGCTCCAAAAGAATCTCTTCCAACTGCTGATAAAACTCAAACATCGTCTGATTCAAATTCATGGTTTGCAAAAATTGTCCCTTAGTACGCATGATTCTGGCAACTTCATCTATAGCTTGCGGTAGATTTTCAACATTATTCAGACAATTATTACTTACCAGTAAATCAACGCTCTGCTCCCTCAAAGGAATTTTTTCTGCCGAACCCTCGCTCAACTGCACCTGCTTAATTTGATAATAATCAAGTTTCAACTGCACCCGTTGAAGTCCCTCACGCCAAGGGTCAATCCCATAGATCGTACAACTTTCTCCTAGTCTTGACGCAAGTTCCAATAAAGGAAACCCCGTGCCACAACCCAGATCAACGGCAGTAATTTTAGTGCGATAAGTAACATAGTCCAGTAGTTTCAAACCAAACGGAGCTGACCAGAAAACTACCTCATCAAAGACTTCCGCTAAACCATTTACATCAAATTGGTTCTCTAAATAGTTCTTCGTCAATTTACTACAACTCCATTCTTGCCTTCACATGTCTCAAAAAGCAGGCAACCGCAATTGAGTTTAATTTCACCTGATGCGAATCAGCCCGCGAAGTTAAAATCAGAGGAATCTCTGCTCCCACTACCACTCCTGCTCCGGGATAACCACTGATCACAGTGAACGATTTATATAAAACATTAGCACTCACCAATTCTGGCATAATCAGGAGATCTGCTCGCCCTGCTACTGGATCATCCTCCAGTCCTTTGGTAACTACCGCTTTCAAATCCAATGCATTATCCAGTGCGAGTGGTCCTGAGACCAATGCATCGCCAAAACATCCTGTCGTCGCTAGCTCCGCAAGTTTCCCTGCTTCAACTGAGCTCAGAATCTTTCGATTCACTTTTTCCAAAGCCGAAAGCACCGCAACTCGGGGTGGAGCATAACCAAAGGCTCGTACCACTTCCAAACCATTCTGAATTATGGCGATCTTCTGCTCAAAATCCGGCTCAATCATTACTGCCGCATCACTCAAAAAGGTCAAGCTCTCCCGATTAGGCAGTTCAAACAAAGCTACATGAGATAAATTTCTTCCGGCAACTACCAATCCTTTCTCTTTCGCCACCACCGGACGAAGAAAATCAGCACTGGTAATCTTTCCCTTCATCAACAAATCAAGTGCTTGGTTATGTACCAATTCTACTCCCAGTCTAGCTCCCTGAATGGAATCGGTCACCTTATGCACTGGAAAACCAGCATTAAATTCAGTTTTCTCTGCCCAAACAATCAATTCCGGAACTACCCAGCCTGCTGCTGCTGCCTCAGTTACTGCCTGCATCACTTCGGGATCAGTTGCTCCGATCACGCCCAAACGCAACGGTTTTTGCTTCTCCAAGAAACTACCGAGAGATTTGAAATTTTTTATCATTTTCATCCCTCACCTTCATCCCTCACTCAATTATTATAAAAAACCACCCGGATTAGGTGGTTAATTCTTTAGATCAATTTTATGATTCTTAGGACCATCTGCAAAATCAATTATCAGTTTGCCAGAGATATTGTCAGTTTTGGGAATCTTAAAAAATACATAGCCACTCTGTTCTTTTTGAGGTTTAAGCTTTTTACCTAAAATATTTTTATAATTTGCCTCATCAAGCAATTCCATCTGATACTCAGTACCATTAACAGCACGATATTTTATCTTATCCCGACTCCAATCCAAAGCATTACTTCTGGATAGTCTATTTTTAAGACTCAATTCAACTACTAAATAATAATACCCTTCTTCGGGACTATCCTGGATATTAGTATTAACTTTAGCGAAATTATCCAATGAATTAGTGGTCATCCATGAATTATAATCAACTATCCAGTCTCCTTTAGGAGTTGGAGCTGCCGTCGCGGCTGATTGAGCTTTTTCATCGATGCCACAACCTGAGAGTAGTGTTAAAAGTAAAAACCCACACAAAACTAAATAGTTACGCATATACTTCACTCTACCTTTTACATATAATGTAAAAACAATCAAATTCACTTAATATTCTTCTCTACTTTTAAACGTTCGTTAATGATAAAATGTTCCATCAAATTATATATTTTCCGAAAGATCTATTTCGTTTTATCATCGCAAAAAATCCTTAGTGCTCGCTATACTTTTCAAAAGATCTAATTCATTTTATCATCGTGAAAAATCCTTAGTGCATTGGATATTTTCACTCGATAAAATAAGAGATCTTTATTGGAAACTATATAGATCTTTTTACTCGATAAAATAAAAGGTCTTTATCGGAAAATATATAGTTAATCTTTGGCGAAAATTACTCTATTACGACCACTGTGTTTCGCTTCATAAAGTGCCACATCTGCACGGTTAATCAATTTTTGTAAATTTTCATTGTTCACCAGATCAAGTTCTGCCACTCCAACGCTAATTGTCACTGTAACTACCTCTGCTTGATTGTGAAACGGTTCATCAGCAATCCCGGCGCGAATTGTTTCTCCAATCACCAATGCTTCTTGCAACTCAGTCTCTGGTAATAAGATCACAAACTCCTCGCCACCATACCTGCCCATCAGATCAGTCTTACGAATTGATTTCATACACCGTCTGGCAACCTCTTTCAAGACTTCGTCACCAAAACTATGTCCATAAGTATCATTAATTTTTTTAAAATGATCAATATCAAACATCAAAACTGAAAGCGGACTAGCTTTGCTTTTAATATCTTGAACTATCTGTTCTCCCTGATCATAAAAGTAGCGCCGATTATAGACCTGAGTCAGACCATCAGTAATTGCCATGTATTTCACTTTCTCAAAAAGTCGGGCATTCTCAAGTGCCATTCCTGTTTGATTAACAAAAACCCCTGACATTTTTACCGTATAATCATCATAAAGTCCTTGATTTCGATGATATAAAACAATTATCCCCAAGACTTCGCTATTAAAAACAATTGGCAACACCAAACAAGATTTTGCTTTTGGATAATCGTCTACTAAACTATCTTTGATATTTTCAAGCGCAAATGCCTCTTTCTCTTTAATTACCCGCTCGATTATCTCCGGAGCAACTCCCAATCCCTCGGTTACGGTTATTCCTTGCGTCGCCCCCAAATAAAATCCTGCTGTTCCAGATAATAAAACTACTGCGGCATCAAACGGAGCAATACTGTCGATATTCTTCACAATCAAACCCGCCATTGACTTCAGATTCAAAGTGGAGGTAAGTGACTGAATAAAATCATTCACCTTCTCTGCCATAATCCGCCCCGTCCATTCTGCCTCTAAATGTCGGGCATTAGTAAGCGAAAACTTAAAAGATGATTTTAAATTAAGTAAAATCTTCACCCGCGCCAGCATTTCTGTTTTACAAAAAGGTTTATACAGATAATCATTCGCTCCCACTTCAAAAATATTCAATTCATCCGGTTCTTGCCCTTGTTCAATCAGCATTAAAATTGGTAATTCAAAAGCAGAAAAACGTTTTCGCAAAATAGTACAAGCCTCAACACCTGACATTTGCGGCATCATCATATCTAAAATCAAAAGATCAAATTCCTGATCAGCAAGCATTTTCAAAGCAGACTCACCATCATTCGCAGTCATCACCAGATACTGTTGCAACGATAATTGATTAAAGAGAATCTGTCGGTTAATCGCCTCATCATCAACCACTAAAATCTTAAATGTTGCATTAGTGTTGGCATTACTAATTAATTGGGCAGCTAAATTGTTTTCACATGCTTGATTAATCTTCGCCAATTGCTCTGAATCAAACTCAACAACCTCTTTTTTCTGCTTACTAATCGGTATCGTAAAACTAAATTCAGAGCCTTTGCCAAGTTGTGATTTAACCCAGATCTTTCCTTCATGCAATTCAACTAAACTTTTAACAATGCTCAAACCCAAACCAGTTCCTCTAGAATTAGCTTGATGTTCTGTGGTAAATGGTTTAAAGATTTCAGACAATCTGTTTTCCGTGATCCCAATTCCGGTATCATTTACACTCACTACTAACCATGTATCTTTCAGTTCAGCTTTAATAGTGATACTACCAGCATCAGTGTACTTAATTGCATTTCCAATTAAATTGTACAAAATCTGCTGTAAGCGATGCTCATCTGCTTCTACCAAAGGAAAATTTTTATCAAGCTCATTTTTGACTGTTAATGTTTTGGCTTGAAATAATGGTCGCAGCAATGAGATTACTAGCTCGGTTACCTGAAAGAGATCAACTGGCTTTTTCTTCAAATTAAGCTCAGAAGTTTTCAACTGCGAGAAATCAAGCAGATTATTTACTAGATTATTAAGGCGTTTGCCACTACAGACAATCAAAGCGAGATTGCGATGTTGTTCTTGCGAGAGTGTCCCCACTGCGCCATCGAGTAGTGATTCGGCGATTCCGATAATTCCCTGCAAAGAAGTTTTAAATTGCTGCGAGATCCTGCTTAAAAAATCATCTTTAAATTTTCCTAATGCCAAAGCTCGCTCAGATAACATTTCCACCTGATTAAAAGTCTTTGAAATCATCCTAGCATTAATAAATGCTTGAAAAAACATATAAAATAGTAGCCCGACTGCTAGTAAGTTCTTGGTGTAAATAATACGAAATGTAAATAAAATATCATTAATCACAGTGCTGCCAAAGATTAAAAAACCAAATAAAGACAACATCGCTCCTTCACGTTTGTAAAAACAAGCTCGTACCAATACTACAATAATATAACCAACTAAAATTAATATGCCTAACTCTAAATATTTAAGATCTCTGGTAAAATTCAATGTATCTCTAAATAATATATCCAAAAAAAAGATTCCATTTATTCCAAAATAGATCAAGACAAATATTTTGGAAATATCTTTTGGAAATAACGCCTGAAAAAAAAGTAGGAAAGCTGAAGTACTACTAACTAAAATAATTCCAAAAATTTTCATATATATTTCCCAAGAGATTCCTGGAAAAAGATCTACAAAAACTAATTCATTTACTGTAATGCGATGTATTCCTAGTACAAAACAGATAATTGCAAAATATAACATCAATCTTTCTTTGCGGCGTAATAAAAAAAAGCTCAGATGATAAAAACCTAATAACAACAATGCACCTGAAATAAAAAAATCGAAACCCAAAGATCTTTCGCGCATTCTTCTAATCTGATCTTCAGTTCCTAAATAGATCTTTGTCCAAAGACCTGAATCATAGTGCCTATAATTCGAGACTTGTATAATTAATTCAATAATCCGAGTATCTGCTCTAAATGGATATGTACCCGCCTTAAACATTGGTTTCATCTTTTCGGAACTTGTACCAACTCGACCAACTTCCAAAAAAAGTTGCTCATTTAACCAAAGTTTATACGCAGTAGAGATGGCTAACATTTTCAGTGCCATTAATCTTTGCTGTGGTTTAATTTTTATCCTCAAACGATACGTAGCATATCCTTCGACAGGTAATTTTTTATTCTCGATTTGCTGTTGATTCCAATAGGATGGTACTTTAAGATAACTTGGTACTAAAGAAAGATTACCTAACTTAAAATCATTCGGGGTCAATAGTTGCTGCCAATAAAACTCCCATTTACCTTCTAAACTGACGGATCCATCTTGCTCAAAATTCCAGTCAGTCAAATCAAGAATCCCATCCCTTACCTGAGGTGGAATCCTCTTCTGCGATTGATTTGGGAGGTATCTGAATGCTATCCAGAATATTAAGCAACCTAAGAAAAAAATAGCTAAGATAAGCCATTTCTGTTTTGACAAAAATTTCAGCATTCATTTCACCTCACTAATCATTCGATTTCCTCATATTACGATCATCGACCAAATTTATCAAGTATTGAAGAGCAAAATCAATCATCGTTTAATTTTTTTATCATGAAAGTCTGTTGAATTTTATATAATTGGTAGTTAATATTTTGGAGTTTAATTTTAATGTTAATTTAGTCCTCCAACACATTTAAAACATAGCCGATCTTTTGTTTTATCAAGTGAAAATATCCAGAGTACTAAGGATTTTTCACGAAGATAAAATAACTCAGATCTTTTGGAAAGTATATAAAAACATATATAAAGAAAGACTCTACTGATATAGTAAAGTCTTTCATAAAATTACTCCTGGCAACGTCCCATGCAGCAGGATGGTGCC
>JBFYZC010000115.1:0-2992 GCA_041309705.1 Bacillota bacterium
TGCCTGATTAAGATTTTCAAAACGCGCTGCTTTACCTAAAGAATTTTGAGAAGTAGTGCTTTTTACTCTTTGCAACAATTCTGTTTCCAGCTTCAGATGCAAATACTCCGATAAAGGTGCTACTAAAAGTGCTGCTTGATTATAGCCACGAACTAACATCTTCTCAGCATGAATCGGGATTGGCAGTACGAGATCACTCGATTGAAATTCAGGGACTAATTTTACCCAGTCCAGCAAGAAAAGTCCCAATGCTCTACCTAATTCCGGACGATAATGATATTTCAATTCAGCGAGATACTCACGTAATGCTCCTTGATAATGAGCTACCGAACGTGCTTGTCGAAAATAGTAGTTAGTGGTTTCACATTGTTGACAGAGCGCGTCTATCTCGGCTGATAATGAACGACCACATCTCTTGCAAAACGGTGGTTTTACCAAAGCGATCCGGGCTAAACAATTTTTCCCTAAACCATTACGGTAACTTGCTTCCTGATTACAGAGCAGACACAAATTTTTGGTTGGAAGTAATAGTTCTTTGAGCCCTAATTTCAGTTGTTGCCAGTAGTTTTCCTGGTTCACTCTAATCATCGGCATCAACTCCCAATTTTTTTATAAGTCCTAAGACCTAATTTCACATTCAAACAGGCAATTTGATGAAATACTCTACTCCAGATATCCCTTTTCTCGTCCTTCTCGATTCAGCTGTTTAATCCATTTTACCGCCTGCTTCATCTCACTTGAAATCCGCTCACCTACAAAAACCACTTTACCCGGCTCACCATGACGCCCAACTCTTCCGGCAATCTGCACCAAGGTTCGTACATTAAAGATTTTTTCCTGATCGGCTGCCCAGACCAGTACATTCAGATTCCTGATAGTAATTCCTCGTTCAAAGATGGTAGTAACTATCAAAAAATCCAATTCTCCATTCACCAGTGCCATTTTCAAAGCCTCACGCTCATTGGTGCGTGAAGAAGCAGCAGCTCCTTTGATACCTTGAGCTTCTGCCCAATTAATCCAGAGTGGGGCAACAACTTCCATTAATTTAATGGCGGGAAGAAAGATTAGAGTTTTACGTTTTTCAATCTGACTTTCCAGCAGAAATTTTTGAATAAATTGTGGAGGGGTTAATTTAGGTAGTTTTAGGCGAGTTTTCATTAATCGAGGTAGAATCAGTGGTTGTCGATGATAACGTGCCGGAATAGTCGTTGCCGCTAATTTACCCTTTCGTACTGCTTTGAGCATTAGTGGGTCTGGAGTGGCAGTCATAATCACCAACTTTCCTTGAGGTTTCAAGGCACGTTGCAAGGCAAAATGTAACATTTCGCTTCCTTGATAAGGAAAAGCGTCTGCTTCATCTAAAACAATTAAATCAAAAGCTTGATAAAAACGCAAAGTCTGATGAGTAGTAGCAATCGTTAAAGCAGCTGTTCGCTCACGTCCACCACTTCCACCATAAAGCGCCACTAGAGCAATTTCGGGAAACGCACTCTGAAATCGTGGCAGCAACTCCTGCACCACATCTTTACGCGGAATCGCCACCAATACTTGTCCTCCGTGCGAGAGTTCCTGAGCAATAATTCCCATACTCACCTCAGTCTTACCACCACCACAAACTGTCCAGAGCAGAAATTCATCTGCCGAACTCTGCCAGAACTCCAGTAACTTTTCTGAGGCTGTTTGTTGTGGTGGAGTCAAGGCAAAATCCAACTTCGGTTGGATTAACGTTGTACCAGTAACACTGCTCCTCTTAGTTGGTTGCGTATAGAGCGGGAGACAACTCTTGGCGAGACCTAAGTTCTGACAGACGGTACAAGTCAAACAGTCCTTGCTGCCACAAAAAACACAGCTACTTCTGGTTAATCCGGTTTTACTGCCGCAACGATGACAAATTGGATTATCCCAGGCATCAGTACTTACTGCTGCTTGTCGTTTAACTACTCCATTCAAATAAAGATACTGCAGATAACTCTCTAGTTCAAAAGCCAATTCAATCTTACTAAGACGTAGTAATTCCTCGATCTCGTTTGGCAGTAAGCATCTGCCACTAAGTAACTCCAAACTCTCCGGAAACTGAAAGGCTACTTTCAGATCATCTATTGCTAATCGTTCGATCTTTGTTTGCAATTGACTGCTTTCTCGTAAATAACGCGGGGCTAAGCGCAAAAACTGTTCTGGCTTAACTAATTTAATCCGCTGCAATCTCCCCAGCAGACTCTCTCCCAGCCAGATTGGCACTGGTGTTTGCAGCACTAAAATCTCTTGATATCCTTTTGGCTTCAGATACCAGAGATCTACTTGAAGATCAGTGGTTAGATCCAGCTTAACAGGGCAGTTTGTCCCTACTGCTAAATAGAGAAAATATTTAGGCGACTGCAAAATTTCACCTTCTTAAAACCTCATCTCGCTTCAAGAAATTTATCTACCAAATTCAACAAACAAAACGATTGCTAATGTCAATAAAATCAATAATGACACCAAAATTATCCAGACTGTCAGCTTTAATGCTCGACAGCTATCACGCAGATAATTCTTGCGCTTCGTAAGCCAAGAAAAAAACTCCAATAAAATATCACCTAAAATTTCAAACAAACGAAATACCTCTTTTAAATTCTCTTTTAGCTAAATTATACCATTGATAGAATCAGCCTGCAACTTGAATTAATGATGGATGCTGGAAGCTGGAGGCTGGAATTCACTCCCCCTGCGCTTCGCGCTTTCCCCCTCACCAGGGGGATTGGTTTCGAGCAAGGTGGAATTTTTTTTGCTGGATAGAAATATTTTGCTCTTTGTTACCTGTTTTGGGAGACGCACGACAGTGCGTCTCTACGTGGGCAACCACAGGGGGTTGCCCCTACATTCTAGGTTACAACAAACAATCCATCTACCAATTCCACCTATCAATCTCCCACACCTACTCCCAACCCAAACCCCCTGACGAGGGGGTCGCGGAGCGGGGGTTTTGATTCCCGTCTATGTAGGGACAGGTCGA
>JBFYZC010000116.1:0-3573 GCA_041309705.1 Bacillota bacterium
TGTTATTCCTGGAGATTTTTTAAAAGCCACGCTTGAATCCAAGTTAATATCAGGACTTTTCTCCGCAGGTCAGATAAATGGTACATCTGGATATGAGGAAGCTGCCGCTCAGGGTCTGCTAGCAGGAATTAACGCTGCGTTAAAAGTAAAAGGTGAAACGGGATTCGTGTTAAAACGTTCCGAATCTTACTTAGGAGTAATGATCGATGATCTGGTTACTAAAGAGATGGATGATCCTTATCGATTATTGACTTCTCGAGCTGAATATCGATTGACATTACGGGCGGATAATGCGGATGCACGTTTAAGTCCATATGGAATTAAGTTAGGTTTATTATCGGAAGAGGATCAGCAGAAATTTCTTGTTAAACAAGAACGTTTACAAGAATTAACCCAACAGTTTCAACAGATGGAGTTAAATCCCGATCAACAAGTACGTGAAATTTTTACTCAAGCGGGAATTAGTGTTCCTAAGAATAAATTTTCTTTGGCAGAATTACTAAAAAGACCTGACGTATCTTTGGAATTAATCTCGCAATTAGCGCCTGAGCTTAAATTCGAGAGTGCTGATGCGCTGGAGGTTGCTTTCTGTTTTAAATATGAAGGATATCTTCAAAAAGAAGCAGATCAGGTCAGACGTCTTAGCCATATGGAGCAGCGATTAATTCCTGATACAATTGATTATCAAGCAGTACCTAATTTAGCACGTGAAGCACGAGAAAAACTCAGTAAATTTTGTCCAGTTAATCTGGGGCAAGCTTCTCGGATTGGTGGAATTAATCCTGCCGATCTGACCGCGCTACTTTTTTATTTAGATAATTTAGGAAGGTAAAAAATGCAAACAGCAGAAAATTTGTTAATTGAAGCTTTAAAAGAAATTGAAATTAGTTTGTCAGAACAGATGCTGCAACAGTTATTTCAGTTTATGCAGTTAATGCTAGCAGTGAATCAAACTACCAATCTAACTGCAATTACTGATTACCAGGAAGCTCTGATCAAGCATATATATGATGCATTATTGATCATGAAGTTACCAGCTTTTCAAGCAGCTTCTAAGTTACTTGATGTAGGTAGTGGCGGAGGAGTTCCGGCAATACCGCTAGCGATTGTAGCACCAGACAAAGAAGTCTATTCGCTCGATGCGACGCAAAAGAAGATTAAGTTTCAAGCGGAGGCTGCTGAAAAATTAGGCTTAGCTAACTTTAAACCAATTTGGGGACGCGCCGAGGAATTAGCACATCAAGCAGAATATCGTGAGCAATATCCTTTGGTAACTGCGCGAGCAGTCGCTGCTTGCAATGTTTTAACAGAATTAACCTTTGGTTTTGTGAAACTTAAGGGGACTGCTGTTTTTTATAAAGGAACAGATCAAGGTGAACTTAATCAAGCTAAAATAGCCATTCGTGAGCTGGGAGGAGAATTAATTGAAGTCTCAGAGTTTTCACTACCACAAAATTATGGTTCTCGAATGTTAATTCAGATAAAAAAAATTAAACCTACCTCAAGTAAATATCCACGCAAAGCGGGAATACCGAATAAAAAACCTTTATAATTGAAGATGATTTCATCTTCAATTTCTTGTAAAGAAGGAACTTACTTTTTAGTCGCGAAAATGATATATCAAGTAAAGTGTGAATATTTTCAAGGAGAAAAAATTGGGGGAGGGAATTAAAAATGGCAAAAGTAATTGCAATTGCTAATCAAAAAGGTGGGGTTGGAAAAACTACAACTTCAGTTAATTTAAGTACTTGTTTGGCGCAACAAGATAGAAAGGTACTTTTGATTGACCAAGATCCCCAAGGTAATGCGACTAGTGGGATTGGAATGAAAAAAAACAGTATTAAAGCTTGTATTTATGATGCATTAATCAATGAAGTTCCAATTGAGGAAATTATTTTATCAACCCAAGTTGAAAATTTAGATATTGTTCCAGCAACAATACGTTTAGCGGGAGCAGAAGCAGAGTTGGTTGGAATGATGGGACGCGATCAGCGATTACGGCGTTCTTTGGAATCAATTCTTTCTAATTATGATTATATTTTGATTGATTGTCCTCCTTCATTAGGTAATCTGACGATTAATGCTTTAACAGCAGCGACTTCCATTATTGTTCCAATTCAATGTGAATATTACGCCTTAGAAGGATATAGTCAATTGATTAAGACCGTACATTTAGTGCAAAAGTATTCAAATGCTCAGTTACAGATTGAAGGTGTACTTTTGACGATGTATGATAATCGCACCTTGCTTTCTAACCAGGTAACCGATGATGTACGAACTCATTTTAAAGATAAAGTATATCAGACAGTGATTCCTCGCAATATTCGTTTGAGTGAAGCACCAAGCTGTGGTCTGCCAATTACTCTTTATGATGAAAAATCAAAAGGAGCTGAGGCTTACATAGAATTAGCAAAGGAAGTGATTGCCAGTGAATAAAAATCGAGGATTAGGCAAAGGGTTAGGGGCTTTATTACCTAATTTTGAAGATGAGAATAAGACTACACCTCAAGAGATTGAGATTATATTAATTGATACCAATCCTTTTCAGCCACGTAAAGAATTTGCGGACGATAAAATAAATGAGTTGGCAGATTCAATTCGGATACATGGAATCATTCAGCCACTAATTGTCCGTGAATTTGGTAATAGGTATCAATTAATTGCTGGAGAAAGAAGATTTCGAGCGGCAAAATTGGTTGGTTTAACCTCAGTTCCAGTAGTAGTGCGCGAGATGACCGATCAGATAATGATGGAAGTTGCACTGGTAGAAAATATTCAGCGTGAAAACTTAAATCCTTTGGAAGAAGCAGAAGCATATCAACGTTTAATTTATGAATTTCATCTTACTCAAGAAGAGATTGCTAAAAGAGTTGGCAAAAGCCGTTCTGCAGTGGCTAATTTTTTGCGACTACTTAATTTGCCACAAGAAATCCAGGCAGACCTGTCAAGTGGAACTTTGACAATGGGACATGCACGAGCTCTTTTAGGCTTGAAATCAGAAATTGAACAACAGCAGATCTGGGAGAAGGTTAAAACTGACAGTTTATCAGTGCGTGGGACTGAAGATTTGATTCGGCAGGTTAATGATCCACAGTTTGATTTGCAAGAAGAAAATGTTTCACGTGAAACATTTATTGAAAACGAACCAGAAATATTTAGTGAAATTCCTTCAGATTTGAAACAATTGGATCAGATCGAGCAGATAGTTAATCATTCTCTTCATAATAAAAACAGCAAAGATCCTGATTTAATTAATATTGAGGAAGAACTGCAGAGTGCTTTAGGAACTAAGGTACAAGTAAAATCAAATGGTAGTAGTGGGAAGATTGAAATTGAATTTTATTCACATGAAGATTTTGAAAGAATTTATGAGAAGTTAATGGGAATCTAACATAAAATCTAATATATTTTCTAATATATTTTTTACGAGTATTTGTGAGGGACTTGTTTGAAGTAAATAAAGAGAAATTTATAATTTAAAAATGTTTCACGTGAAACATTTTGTAGTAAAAAACAAGGAGCAGAAATTTGGAAAAAGAATTACTAACTCAATGGCTGAATGATCTAAAAGCA
>JBFYZC010000117.1:0-12411 GCA_041309705.1 Bacillota bacterium
TACTTTGCAGTCATTAATTCAGCAGCCAGGTTTTAATCAGGTACGCGGGATTATTTTGGGGAGATTTCAGCTGGCTTCCAAATTAAAAATTGAAGTCTTACGTGAGATCGTTAAAGCAAAAAAGGAACTACAACAGATTCCGATAGTGGCTGAGGTTGATTTCGGACATACTACTCCACAGCTGACCTTTCCGATTGGTGGCAGAGTGGAATTAGACGCTACTCAAGCAGGAGTAACGTTGAAGATTAAGGAGCATTAAAGTTAACCCTCTATTTGGTTGGATAGAGGGTTTTTTGTAATTAAAAAATTATTATTTAATGCATATTTTTATGATGATATAAAATTAATCAGCACAAAAAACCTTTTCTGGTAATAGCAGGAAAGAGATGGCTGTTTATCGAATACCTAAGCATGAATAATAAAGGTGGCAGATTTTGATGGTAAAACTATTAAAGAAGCTTTTAATTTTGTTTTTGATTTTGTTAATTGGACTTTGGGGGTTAATTCTTTGGGAAGCGAATCGTCTGGTTAGTAGTTATGCTAATCAACGAATTGAAATAAAAGGAGCGTTAATTCAAAAGTATCAAAATGAGGTTGAAAGAGTTGAGCTAAAAACAGTAGATGGTTTAAAGATCAGTACTTGGCATTTTCGTACTACTAATCCAAAAGGGATTTTGATTTTACTACATGATCTGCAGATGAATGCTTCTTCAATACTAGATCAGGGAGCGTTTTTTAAATTATCAGGCTATGAAACGTTCTGTCTCGATTTAAGGGCACATGGCTTTAGTAAGGGTAAGCAAATTGGTTTTGGCTATGAAGAAACTAAGGATGTACAAGCTTTGATTGACTGGATAAAAAAACGTCCAGAATATCATGGGAAAAAAATAATTCTTTATGGTTTGGGAATGGGTGGAGCAGTAGCCATCAATACGGCAGCCGAGCTTGATGAGGTCAGTTTGGTAATTAGCGTAGGTAGTTATGCATCAGTTGAACGTCAAATGCTGGAGCAATGTGATAATCAAAAATATATTAATAAAATCAAAGTAGGATTTGTTAAAAAGATAATTAATCATCTCTATCAACCTTCCGTGCAACTAATCTTGGCATTACGCTATCGAATCAATCCTCAGAAAGCTTCACCGGTAAATAATATTTTGAAACTCTCAACTCGACCAGTCTTGCTGGTTCATGCTGAGCATGATGTTAAAACTTTGCCAGAACATGCTCAAAAGATAAAGAATAACGCCGGGGAAGGAACAGAATTGTGGATTGCCAAGGAGAAAAGTTCTTTAGTGGAGTTGAATATTTCTCTTCCAGAAAACAAATTATATCAAAGTAAAATTCTTGATTTTATTGAGAAAAATATTGTAACAAATGAGTAAAATATGGTTATAGAGTAGTAAATTTGTTAAGCTTTTCCGATAAAATTTATTGACTAAACCTCTATAAAGTATTATATTTAAAGATAAAGACATTTTTCCTGGAGGAAGCAGGTTAATGAGAAAAATAGTAATTTCAGTCCTGGTGATTATGGGGGTATTGTTGGTTTCCACAGCGGGTATTACGAGTCCTCATGGGATTAAATTGCGTCATGAGTTGCTCTGGCTTACAAATGATCAGCTGGCTTTTGGTATGTCGAAAGGAAATCAACAACAGTTAATAAAGTTTGATGTAAACACAGCAGACATGGATAATTTGCTGGTTCATGATAATGTGGCACCAAATACGAATATTAACTTGAAGCTGGCGAATAATCGTAAATATCTATTATGGCAGTTTGGACGAGAATTTCATCGTTACAATATCAAGGAAGCAGCATTTACGAAACTTTCCTTAGAAAAAATTCCAATTCAGCCAGATGTTAATTCTTTAGGGGATATTGTTTTTAGTTTTTATGGTCAAGCAGGACTTTATTATTTACGTGATGCCAAGGTTTTTAGTCAGATTTATTCTGGATTTTCCTCGTTACAACGTTTTAGTCCGAATGGCAGATATATTGCACTGGTAAATCAGGAACGTTTTACAATCATCGATACCAACAAACAAGCAGTCTGTGCACAGCAAAGTATTTTCGACTTGGCAAATCGTTTGGAATGGTCGCTAGATAATAAGATGCTGTTGCTGACGATTAATCCTTTTACACATGGTGATTTTCCGGATACGAATATGGCAATCTATCACTTAGATAATAAAAAACTTACAATGCTTGGAACCAATGATTATATCGCTTTTGCAACTTGGTATGATAAAACGAGATTACTCTATATTAAAAAGCCGAAATTAAATGAGGTTGCTGATGATTATGTCATTAAAAAGATCGATATCAATAGTAAACTTTCCAATGAGATTCTTCGTTATGATAAACCAATTACTTCTTTGACAATCTCGCCGGATGGTCAGCGGTTAGCTTTTATTTCATGTGAGGAAAATAAAATTTTGGTATATAATCTTAAAAAACAATCTTTTGAACTGGAATTTGTAGTGCAATAATTGATTGGTAATTTTGGGGGCTTGATAGAGATTATCAAGCTTTCTTGTTATCTCAAAAAGCTACTTTGATAACTACTGTATACAATATATCTCACTTCTAAGTCAATGATTAGCAGGAAATAGCTGTTTGATTAGTGAATAAGAAATTTAATATATAGATATTTTCACTCGATAAAACAAAAGATCTTTATTGTAAAGTATATTGATATTTTCCAAAAGATCTAATTCATTTTATCATCGCGAAAAATCCTTAGTGCTTTGGATATTTTCACGCGATAAAATGAAAGATCTTTATTGTAAACTATATTGATCTTTTCACTTGACAAAATGAAAGATCTTTACCGGAAAATATATAGATGGAGGCTAATCATGATGAAACACATTCCGTTTAATAAAGAGCAAATAGTGAAGATTAATGAAAAATATCCCACCCCTTTCCATATCTATGATGAACAAGCAATACGTGAAAATGCTCGTAAATTTAATGAAGTATTTAGTTGGATGCCTGGCTTTAAAGAATATTTTGCCGTCAAAGCTACCCCTAATCCCAGCATCTTAAAATTGCTGTATGAAGAGGGCTTTGGAGCTGATTGTAGCTCCTTAACTGAGTTAATGATGGCTGAACGAGCTGGAATTACTGGCGAGGAGATCATGTTCTCTTCGAATGATACTCCGGCAAATGAATTTCGCAAAGCCAGGGAGTTGGGCGCGATTATTAATCTGGATGATCTGAGTCATCTGGAGTTTCTAGAAGCCGAGGCAGGATTACCAGAGCTGATCAGTTTTCGTTTTAATCCTGGTCCGTTAAAGAAAGGCAATGCGATTATTGGGGTGCCTGAGGAAGCAAAATATGGACTGACACGGGAGCAGTTATTTGATGGCTATCGTCTGGCAAAGTCAAAAGGGGTTAAACGTTTTGGATTGCATACGATGGTTGCCTCGAATGAATTACATGCCAATTATTTTGTGGAAACTGCGAAGATGCTTTTTGAGTTAGTGGTGGAGATTAATCGAGCTTTAGATATTCGTCTGGAATTTGTTAACATTGGTGGTGGAATTGGGATTCCCTATAAACCAGAGCAGAAACCGGTTGATTTGGAGCAGATTTCCAAAGGAATTAAGAAAGTTTATGAGCACTTAATTGTGGCAAATAACTTGGAGCCATTAAAGATTTTTATGGAATGCGGTAGGGTAATCACTGGACCTTATGGATATTTGGTGAGTACCGTGTTGCATAAAAAAGCAATCTATAAGAATTATGTTGGCTTAGATGCCTGTATGGCGAATCTGATGCGTCCGGCACTTTATGGAGCATATCATCATATTACCGTCTTGGGTAAGGAAAACTGGGCACTGGATCATCTTTATGATGTCACTGGTTCACTTTGTGAAAATAATGATAAATTTGCGATTAATCGTCCTTTACCTCAGATTGAGCGTGGCGATCTACTGGTAATTCATGATGCTGGGGCACATGGTCATGCAATGGGCTTTAATTATAATGGTAAACTGCGTTCAGCAGAGTTGTTGTTAAAACCAGATGGCAGTGTGGAGCTGATTCGACGCGCGGAGACTGAGGCAGATTATTTTGCTACTTTGGACTTTTAAATTAATTCGATATTTTTTGATGAAGAGCTTGTCAATTAATGACAGGCTTTTTTTAAATTGGGAAGGAAAACTTAGTAACATTAGCGAAAAAATAAGCTTGAATTATGGCAGAATATTTAGTGGCTAAATAGTCGTAAAGGAGATATGGAAGTGAAAACCATAACGGTAAAAGAGCTTTTTCGTGAGACAAGTTCGTTTTTGAGTCAAACAATTCAGGTATCTGGCTGGGTGAAGACGGTAAGAGACTCAAAAACCTTTGGGTTTATTGAATTGAATGATGGTTCGTTCTTTAAAAATCTGCAACTTGTGTTTAGCGATGAACTGGAGAATTTTAAAGAAATTGCTAAATTACAGGTAGGAGCAGCAGTGGTGGCGACTGGGGTTTTGGTGGAGACTCCTGGCATGAAACAGCCATTTGAGTTAAAGACGACTGAGGTTAAGATTGAGGGATATTCCACTCCTGATTATCCTTTACAGAAGAAACGGCATTCCTTTGAATTTTTAAGAAGTATTGCCCATTTGCGTCCACGTACGAATACCTTTGCGGCAGTTTTTCGGGTTCGTTCTTTGGCGGCTTATGCGATTCATAAATTCTTTCAGGAACAGAATTTTGTTTATGTACATACCCCAATTATCACTGGGAGTGATTGCGAAGGTGCGGGACAGATGTTTCGAGTCACGACCCTTGATCTCGAAAAATTACCCCGTAATCAGCATGGTAAGCTTGATTTTACCCAGGATTTTTTTAATAAAGCTACCAATCTGACAGTGAGTGGACAGTTAGAAGGCGAGACTTACTGTATGGCATTTCGTAATATCTATACTTTTGGACCGACCTTCCGGGCAGAGAACTCCAATACTGCCAGACATGCAGCAGAATTTTGGATGATTGAACCGGAGATTGCCTTTGCTGATCTGCAGGACGATATGTACTTGGCAGAAGAAATGCTGAAGTATTTAATTAACTATATTTTAGCGAATGCTCCTGAAGAGATGGAATTCTTTAATAATTTTGTTGATAAGACTTTATTAGAAAGACTGCAAAACGTTGTTAATTCTAAATTCGGACAGATTACTTATACTGAAGCAATTGAATTGTTAAAGAAAGAGCAGGATAATTTTGAGTATCCAGTGGAGTGGGGCGCTGATCTCCAAACGGAGCATGAACGCTTCTTGACTGAGAAAGTCTTTCAGAAACCAGTTTTTGTGACGGATTATCCGAAAGAGATTAAGGCTTTTTATATGCGATTAAATGATGATCAGCAAACAGTGGCGGCAATGGATTGTTTGGTGCCAGGTGTCGGTGAGATTATTGGTGGCAGTCAACGTGAGGAAAGATTAGAGATTTTGGAGCAACGCATGGCTGAATTTGGACTGCATCCTGATGATTATAGCTGGTATCTTGATTTACGGAAGTATGGTGGAACCAAACATGCTGGTTTTGGTCTGGGTTTTGAACGGGCGATTATGTATTTAACTGGAATGTCTAACATTCGTGATGTAATTCCTTTTCCACGTACGGTAGGTTCTGCTGAGTTTTAATTTATTTATTTGTGATATATAATTTCCAAAAGATCTAATTTATTTTATCTTCGTGAAAAATCCTTAGTACTCGCTATACTTTCTAAAAGATCTTTATTGGAAACTATATTGATATTTTCACTAGATATAATAAAAGATCTTTATTGTAAATTATTTAGAAAGAGTGAAGAGATGGAGCGACAGATACAGTGGTATCCCGGGCATATGGCAAAAGCCAAACGGCAACTGGGTGAGCTTTTGAAATACTTGGATGTGATTTTGGAGATTCGCGATGCGCGAATTCCATTAGCGAGTCATAATGGGGATCTGGATGCACTGCTGGAACGTCGTCCACGCATTGTTATTCTGAATAAAGTCGATCTGGCAGATCCCAGTTTGACCAAGGCTTGGCAAGAATGGTTTCGCGGGCAAAAAATGCTTGTTTTGACGGTGAATGGTCAAAATGGGCAAGGAGTAAATCAGATCTGGAAGCTGTTGGAGCAGGAACTACCTGCGCCCAAAGTTAATCGTCCGCGACGTATTGGAGTGGTTGGAATTCCTAATGTCGGGAAATCTTCGATTTTAAATCGACTTTTAGGTACTGGGGCAGCTAAGACTGGAAATATGCCAGGGGTGACCCGTGGAAAACAGTGGATCCGTCGTGGGAATTTCGAAGTTTTAGATCTTCCGGGCTTGTTGCCGCCGAAGATTCAAAGTGATGAGGATGGGTTGAAATTGGCAATGTTGGGTGCGATTCGTGAAGAGTTGATTCCAGCTTATGATTTGGCACTTTTAGTACTGGAACGTTATGGAGCAAAACTTTTTAACTGGACAGAACTTGACTCCAATTTTGACTCGCCTGAAGCTGGATTGGAATGGTATGCGAAGAAACGTGGCTTTTTGAGTAAGGGAGGCGAGATTGATGAGCATCGCGCCATTCTCGCCTTGCTGAAAGATTTTCGTGACGGGCGCTTGGGACGAATTAGTTTGGAGTCTCCGAATTAGAGCGAGTACGGTGCAGAATTCGTAACAGGATGACCCCGCCGATAAAAGTTGAGAGATAATAGCTGAAGAAACGCCAGCTCAGAATGAAGATCGCTCGTAATTGTAGTGGTACAAAAACCAGAACCGAATAAAGACCAAATTCCATCGCCCCACTCCCGCCTGGAATTGGGAGATAGGAGATTAAAAAGACCAGTAAAAATTGGAAAATTATTGTTTGCATAAAGGTATTAGGATCATAAGGAATCCCAAAGACCAGTAATAAACAGGGAGCAATGGCAAAAAAGGCAAACCAGTAACCTGCGGAGCAGATAATTACCAAATAAAAGTAGAGACCATTACGAAACTGTTGAATTGACTCGCGAAACAGCTCCAGTTCCTTGAGAATTTTAATGATTAATGGTTCAAGCTTGATCGCCAATTTAAAACGACTGATACTTTTAAAGAATTTTTTAATTAGACTATTTACTAATTCCGGTTTAATAATAATTGCAATTAAAAGTAGAGAAAAGATCACGGCGAGCGGAATTGCTATTCCGACAATCTGCCGTATCATTCCTACTGGTAGTTGTTTGTAAAAGAAGATTAATAAAAAGGGTGAAAAGACTGTAAAGAGTAGTGTGGAAATAATTACCCGTAAAGTGACGATCGCACTCGCTTTCCCCGCAGGGATTCCATCCTGGCAGAGAAGATAGATCTGCGTGGGAATACCACCAGAATAGAAAGGTGTAATATTTCCGGTAAAAAGAGTTACTAGATTAATTCCTAATACTTTACCAAATGAAATCTTTTCGTTTAAACCTTTGACAATTAATTGAATACGCAAGGCTTCGATTAACCAAGAAAGAATTAAGAACAGGCATGTTCCTGCTAAAGCCCAGTAATTAAGGTGTTTTAAATTGGGTAAACCGTGGTGTTCGGTGGAATTAAAGAGAATTAGTCCAGAACTAAGTATGGTTAAAATAAGAACAATGCTTAAACCTTTACTGATCCAGTTTTTAGCTGGAAAATTGTTATCTTTCACGATTACCTCCATAATTTATATATTTTCCAAAAGATCTAAATTATTTTATCATGGCAAAAAATCCTTAGTACGTTGAATAATTTCACTCGATAAAATAAAAGATTTTTATTGAAAAATATATAGTTAACAGCGAAAAAGTTTTTCCACAATTATACAATTCAATATTAACTCAATTTACCTTAATGGTCAATTAAAAAATGATGAATACTTTTATACTACATTATATCATTTTTTTTAGCTGATGCTAATCGGTATTTATATCATTTTGAGGTTAATTTTAGGTTATATATTTTTGATAAAGGGTGAATAATTTGACTGTTAAAGTAGCGCGAAAAAGGGAAAAACTATCCTGGGAAGAACGAATGGTACAAGAGACAGAGGCTTGGCAACGTGGTTATCGGATGATTGCTGGTCTTGATGAAGCAGGCAGAGGACCGTTGGCAGGTCCGGTAGTGGCAGCTGCCTTTGTGATTCAACCAGACTTTAAATATCCAGGTTTAAATGATTCGAAGCAAATGACCGAGCTGCAACGGAAGAAGTGTTTTGAATTTTTAACCTCCGGAGCTTGGGAGTATGGGGTGGGAATGGTTGAGTCGGATGAGATTGATCAGATTAATATTTATCAAGCTTCGCGTCAGGCAATGTTGAAGGCATTAATTTCACTACCACGTAAACCGGATTATCTTTTGGTTGATGCGATGGTGATTCCTGAAACGGAGATTGCTCAAGCAAAGATCATTCATGGGGATGCACTCTCGATTGCGATTGCGGCAGCTTCGGTCATTGCAAAATGTGTCCGTGATCAAATTATGGAAGAGTATGAGCTGACTTATCCGGGTTATGGTTTTGCAAAACACAAAGGATATGGTACAGTAGCGCATTATCAAGCTTTAGCAGAACTTGGACCTTCTCCGATTCATCGTCGCTCGTTTCGTCTAGAGTAGTGAGCGAGCAGAATAATTGGTTTCAATTTTGTAAATATGCTTGACAAAAAAAGATTACTATATTAAAATTTAACTATGTTAAATAATCTTTGATCTGATTTTAAGATTAAAAAAAAGTTTGGTTGAGATAATAAAATTATATATACTAAGGAGGAAATAAAGATGAAAAAGTGGCAATGTTCAATTTGTGGTTATGTATACGATCCAGCTGAGGGTGATGCTTTAGCAGGAATTCCGGCAGGAGTTGCGTTTGAAGATCTACCAGATGACTGGGTTTGTCCAGAATGCGGTGCTAGCAAAGATTCTTTTGAACCAATTGAGGAGTGAATTAGATGCAGATTCATGAGTTAGCTAACAATGTTTGGTGGACTGGAATTGTCGATCCGGATTTAAGAGTCTTTGATATAATTATGCGTGCTGAACATGGTACCAGCTATAATTCATATCTGGTGAAGGGAACAGAAAAGATCGCAATTATCGAGACTGCCAAAGGTGTCTTTTTTAAAGAATATTTGGATAAAATCAGTACTTTAGTGGATCCAACTCAGATTGATTATATTATTTTAAATCATATGGAGCCGGATCACTCAGGCAGTATCATTGAGTTGTTAAAAATTGCGCCACAAGCACAGGTGGTTGTCTCGAAAAATGGTGAGCATTTCATTAAGAATATTCTTAATTGTGAATTTAATCTTCTAAAAGTAAGCGACGGAGATCAGTTGGAGCTCGGCGGCAAGACGCTCAAGTTCATCTCGGCTCCGTTCTTGCATTGGCCAGATAGTATGTTTACTTATTTGGAAGAAGATCAGATTCTCTTTGATTGTGATTTTTTAGGAGCGCATTACGCCGAACCACTAATGAGCAATCAACTGAGCGGTGAATTTTTGGATGATTTTAAATATTATTTTGACCATATCATGCGTCCTTTCAAGAAATATGTGCTGCAAGCTTTGGACAAGTTAGCAAACTATTCTTTGAAGATGATTGCTCCTGGTCATGGACCGGTGATTCGGGAGAATATCTCTGACTATTTAGCTTATTATCGGGAATGGAGTAATGCTAATCCTGAGCAGGCGCGGGTGGTGATTGCTTACGTTAGTGCCTATGGAAATACTGCCGTTCTAGCAGAAAAGATTGCAGCAGGAATTAAAGCTGCTGGAGTGGATGTGGAGCTTTTCAATCTGGAAGAGACCAGTCCTGCGGCACTGGTAGATTTGATTGAGGGTTCGAAGGGATTGATTGTTGGTTCACCTACGATTAACGGTGATGCAGTTAAACCAGTGCATGATCTGGTAAGTAGTTTGGCAACGATTAATCTGCGTGGGAAATTAGGCGCTGCCTTTGGTTCATATGGCTGGAGTGGTGAAGCAGTGCCACTGCTCGAAGCACGGCTGGCTGGAATCAAGTTTAAAGTCATCAACTCGACGGTACGACCAGTTTTAATTCCAACTACAGCCGATTTGACCAATGCTTTTGAATTTGGGAATAGTTTTGGTAAAGCTGTGGCTGCGGCAATGAGTTAATTATCAAAAATAATTTTTTAGTGAAATCTATATATTTTCCGAAAGATCTATTTTATTTTATCTTCGTGAAAAATCCTTAGTGCTTTAAAAATTTTCGCTCAATCTAATAAAGATCTTTGCCGGAAATATATAGATTAAATAAACAATGTGGTTTGTGAATCTAAGGCATGATTCCAAAAATCATCGACCCCACCGATCTCGAGATGCTCATACTTGATTAACTCTGCGGGAGTGATTCCTAAAAGTTTCAAGGAAGCTTCGCAGGCAATGAAGCGAATCTTGCGTTCCATTGCCATTTCAAAGAGATCGCTGGCAGTTTGACCGTCTTTTTCATGAATTAACTTTTTAAGTAATTGTGAACCAAGTCCTAAAAAATTCATCTTTGAAAGCCCGATTGCTTCTACGCCTTCGGGCATCATTGTCTTAAACATATTTTCTAGGGTATTTTCGGTGGGGAGATTCTTCTCACGTAATAAAGTCATGCCCCAAAAAGTAAAAAAGATGGTGACGTCTAGATTGCGTCCTGCAGCAGAATTTGCTAGGGTTAAGGCAGCCATTACTTTATCAAAATCGCCACTAAATAAAATTAAGGTGAATTTGGGATTTGCACTCATGTTACTTCCTCCATGCTTAAATTAATGTTGAGATTTTTTGTTTTTAGAAAATGGTTTTTTAAAGATTATATAAAGTTAGTTTGAGCATAATTATAAGAACATAGTAAGGAAATTGCAGGTAAGAGGTTGATATTTTACGTAAATCATATCTATCTTTTGCAAAGTATACAGTTTAAATTTTTTATGAAATGAGAGAATAATTAAAGTGTTTAGGAAATTAAATGTACCAGACAAACAGATTTTTGATAATCTTTTTAAAAAAATGCAACCAGAGATTTCTGATCTGACTTTTACTAATCTTTTAATGTGGCAGCAAACTTATGGTTTGCAGATTGAATATCTATCAGAACTTGATTATTGGATTCTTTGGGCAAGTCCTAAAGGTTGGAAAAGTTTTTTTCTACCATTATTGGGAGATTACTCTGATTCAGATAAGTTACGTGAGATTTTGGTTTATTTAGATAAACTAGCAGAAAAAGAAGGATTTGAGTTGAATTTTCGTCGTTTGCCGCAGCAATTAGCCGAGAAGTTGGTGCAGCTTGATCCAAGGTTACAGATGGAAGAGGATCGAAGTACTTTTGATTATCTATATCAAACAACTGATCTGATTAATTTAGCTGGTAGAAAGTATCATAGCAAACGAAATCATTTCAATCAGTTTCAACGTAAGTATCAATGGGAATATCGTTCGATGACACCCGCTTTAGCAACAGATTGTCTGCAACTGGAGACATCCTGGTTTGATTTGAAGTCTCAAGCAGCAGAAACTCTCTCGGATGAAAATTTTGCGATGAAGACTGTTTTGGAAAATTTTGACGTTTTAGGAGTGAGTGGCGGGGTATTGTTGATTGAAGGGGAGATTCAGGCATTAGCAGTGGGAGAGGTGTTAAATAACAAAACAGCTGTGATTCATATTGAGAAAGCAAATACCGCCTATGATGGAGTTTATGCGACCATTAATCAGCAGTTTGTCATGCATCAATTCGCAGAATTTGAATTGATTAATCGTGAAGAAGATATGGGGATTGATGGTTTGCGACAAGCCAAACTTTCTTACTATCCGATTAAATTAGTTAAAAAATTTGTACTGAAAAAGAGTTAAGAGATTACTTCACTCTTTAAATTCCTTGAGAATTTCACGTTGGCGTTGATAAATATATTTAACAATCAATTTTTGCTCCTCAGGCTTGATTTTTTCGAAGGTTAGTGCGAGTCCCATTGAAAAATTATGATAGGGTTGTTGATAACGGATCACTTTTCCATCAAAAAGAATCACTCGATTATTCTCACTGGGGAGACTGATTCCGCCCAGCAGAATTTCACCTGAGTCTAACTTGGTTGGACTTTCAGTCACCGCTGCCCATAAACCAGTCTCAGAGAGATTGAAGACACGACCATTGTATTGGACATGACAGCAATAAAAACTGAAGGGTAAGTTGACCTCACAACGATAGCTGCGTCGGCGTAATCCCACTTCAAGATCTTCGGGTTTGATAATTTTAATAATTGAATCATGATGATCAACCTCTAAAACTGTGGAGTGTGCGATGTATTTGTAGATTTCATTATCATTCAAGAATAAGAGCAGTACTAGATCTCCCTTTTTAAAAGTAGTCATAGGGGGATTGTTTTTTAATATTTGTAATTGAAGATATTCGTCGTTTAGTTTTTGAATCGAGGCA
>JBFYZC010000118.1:0-3711 GCA_041309705.1 Bacillota bacterium
AATAAAACGAGCTGAATTATAATAACGTTCCAGTAGATCCTCAATTGTCTTCAATTTTAAAAGTGAAGCATAATCGATCCAATTATTTCCCAGCACTTCATAAGGTGGTTCCTGGGTATAAGAATAACCATACTCTTTAGCGCGAGCACGCAATCCCGAACCACGAATTAGTTTTAAAAATCCCAATTGTAAACGGTGTGGGCGCAAACGTAAATTATCATTAAAAGTCTTCGCAAACGAATCGTAATCCTCTCCAGGCAACCCTGCAATCAGATCCAGATGCAAAAAAACTTCTGTTTCAGTTCTCAAGCGTCTGATATTCGCACTTAAAACCTCAAAATTCATGCGTCGTTGAATTATTTTTAAAGTCTCAGGATTGGTACTTTGAACCCCGATCTCAAATTGAAACATTCCTTTTGGAGCTAGCGCAAGAATCTCTAATGACTCCTCGTCCAAGCAATCGCCCATAATCTCAAAATGAAAATTAGTCTCACCAGGATGGGCAATCAGATACCGCCATAATTCTTTAGCACGTTCTAAATGTGCGTTAAAAGTGCGATCTACAAACTTCACTTGACGAATTCCGGCAGCAATAAATCTTTGCAATTCCTGTTTAACCATGGCTAAAGGAAAATAACGAATTCCAACTTCATTGCCGGAAAGACAATATTGACAACGGTTAGGACAACCACGCGCCGACTCAAAATAAACCAGCTTTTGTGTAAAATCACTCAAATCAACTGGATAGGCAGGCGGAAGTTGCCCCAAATCCTTGATCGGGGGTGCTGATTGATTAATAATAATCTGCTCCGCTTGACGATAGACCAAACCAGGAACATCCTGATAGTTTGGCTCTAATCGATGAACCTGCTGTAACCAAGATTTAAAAGAGAACTCGCCTTCACCAAGAATAATAAAATCAAGCTCGGCGTGGGTTGCAAGGAGCTGTTCGGGAGTACTCCAGACCTCGGAACCTCCCAATAAAATCGTGGTTTTTGGAGCAATCATTTTTAAACGTTGACAAATAATTAAAATCGCATCAATATTCCAAATATTACAAGAAAAAGCCACCACATCAGCTTTTTCAAGATAGATCTCCCCTACAACCCAGGCAAGATCTTGATTGATATTATATTCCTTCATCAACAAACCAGGATAATCTGCGCGAGAATACTGGTAGAGATACCATAGTGCCAATGAAGTATGTACATATTTGGCATTTAAAGTGGTTAAAAGAATTTTTTTCGTCAAAATTAAACTCCATCATAATTTTCACAACAAACTGACCAATCTTATTAAAAATTGTTCTCCTTCTTCATAAAGCACTTGGGCATCCCAGCCCGCTTCACTTGCATAACTTATCAAAGTCTCCTGATCCAGATACAGCCAGTGAAAAGTTTCACTACTCACACCCTGATAACTCAACTGATAAGTCACTTCCAGACTTGGCGGGAAAGATTTATTCTGTTCTTCAAACAGCATCTGTAGATCACTGGAGTCAAGCAGAACCTGTCCTCCAGGGTTTACATACTGCTGCAAATTGATTAAAAAATCTTTCAAAGCTGAAAATTTTGCTATCATTCCAATTCCATTCATCAACATCAAAATGGTATCATATTTCATCCCATTTAATGAGGTGATCGTACCGCAGACTACTTGTTCCAAACCACGTGCTACCATCAGTTCTGTCGCCTTTTGCGAGATATCTACTGCAGTTACGGAAAAACCCGCTTTTTGTAGAATTAAGCTATGACAACCCGCACCTGCACCCAGATCCAGAACTGTTCCTTGACAGAGACTCAAAGCATATCGTTCTAAATCAGCTAATCCTGCTTCATCTCGAAAAAAAATTGCAACTGGCATCCATTCACTACCCAAAAAATCAGTTACAACCCAAAGACGTGTTGTATAGTCTCCCTGATAATAATCATGCATTGCTTGTCCCATAAGTTCCCAAGATTTCATCATTATCCCTAATCTTTATAAATTAATCTGTCTTACCCAGTTTAACGTTTCTTGATAGATCTGAGGTAAAATTTTTTCATCTAACTTTAAGATCGCCGCCTGCTCTGATACCCTTTCCCAATCAGCTACTTCATAACTTAAAACTAATTGATATACTGTTTGTAATGAGTTTGGCTCACCCAAAAGTGCATTTTTTATCGCCAAAGAAATAGGCAATTCTCCTAAAAGTTCCTCTTTGGGTCGATTCATAAAGGTATCAATTAAAGAGAACATCCCCATAAAAAAAAGATCTGAACTATGCTCCTGCATCTCAATAAAGGGAGCCAATAATTCTCCAAATCTCGCCCGTATCAATGAATTAACCATTAGCTCTTCTGGTTTATCATCGCCCATCCCTTTTAAAACAATCAGTGCAATCCATTTGGAGATTTCAACTGTACCTAATAGTACCAAGGCTTGCTTAATTGAAGAAATCTCACTGCGAAATCCAAATCCTGCCGAATTGATAAATTTTAATAGTTTATATGATAACGAGAGATCATGTTTAATAATCTCGCTAATTTCATCAAAATCAAGCTCTTTTTTGCTTATTTGTTGTAAAAGTCGCAGATAGCTTAATTTATAACTAGGAATATCTTTCGCGCCTACCATTACTGGTTTACTAAAAAAATATCCTTGAAAATAAGAATATCCTGCGTTAATAGCTTCTTGATAAAGCTCGCGGGTCTCAATTTTCTCTGCTAAAAATTTCACGTGATTATTCTGGAATTTTCGGGGTAATTGCTGACGTTCAGCTGCATCGGTAGTTAAAAAATCAACTTTAATAATATCGACCAGCTCAATAAAACGCCCAATTTCTTCACACATCACAAAATCATCCAGGATTAAAAGGTATCCTTTGCTTTTTAATTCTTGACACAATTGATAGATCTGATCATCCAAAATAATATTTTCTAAAATTTCAATCCCAATTAATTCACAAGGTAGGTTGCAAGCTACTTGATTACGCAATAAATTATCCGTAAAATTAATAAAAGCACGCTTTTTATTGGTCAGTTCTTCTAATCCGATTATTAAAAAAGTATTAGTAATTACTGTAGAAGTTGCGATATCACCATTAGATGCATCATAAAGCTCCACATTTCCAGAACGAAATAGCAGCTCGTAAGCAATCACTTTTTCATTTCGATCAAAAATAGGCTGTCGTGCTACAAAAATGTCCATATTTTCTCCCGCATCTCAACTTATATAGAAATCTCTTTGACTATGTATTTTTCAGCAAAAATCTTTCATTATATTGAGTAAAAATATATAACGATAGCTCGAACTAAAAAAGTAACACCTTAAGAAAAATTCTGGTTCATTTTATACACTTACAATTATATCAAAAAATCTTTAAAAAATAAAGAGGAGTTTAGAGAGGGCACTGAAAAACTAATAATTACAGTTCTCAAACCACAATATGTATCATTTTACAAAATACCAAACCCAACATATCGTGGCTTGAGAATCGACGTAATAACTTTTTCAGTGCCCTCAGTTTAGACTCCTCTTTGACAAAAATACCTACTATGGGCAGCAATCATTCACTATCATAATGAACCAGACTCAACACATCATAACCAGCTAATTTCTCGCGTCCCTTTAAAAAATCCAGTTCAATTACAAAACCAAAACCTACAATCTCTCCACCCAACTTAGTTACCAATTCCGCTGTAGCATTGATTGTGCAGATCGGAAGAGCGT
>JBFYZC010000119.1:0-3426 GCA_041309705.1 Bacillota bacterium
TAATCAAAGTGGCACTAAATGTGTTCATTATGTTTATCTTCTTTGTGGCGATGATTGTGATCATGAATACTTTAAGTATGGCAGCCATGGAACGTACGGCGGAGATTGGTATGATGCGCGCGATTGGAGCTCGCAAAGGATTTTTACGCAAGATGTTTATCTATGAGACCGGAACGCTCTCCTTCTTCTTTGGCGGTTTGGGAATTATTTTGGGAATTATTCTGATTTATCTTTTGCAAGCGGCAAATCTCTCGACTACCAATGATATGTTACAACTGGTTTATGGTGGTGAAAAGTTAAATCCGCTCTTTACGTTGAGTGATTTCATTTTAGGAATAGTTGAGTTGACATTTGTCACCATCCTTTCGGTGCTCTATCCGCTGCGTGTGGTAGGAAAGATTGTACCTTTGGATGCGATAGCACGTGATTAAGGTGGAGGTGTCTAGTTAATGGGCTTAATTTTTAATTTAAGTATGCGCAATCTTTTGCGTCAGAAGCGCAGAAATCTTTTCTTAGGAATCGGGATTGCCTTTGGAATGATGATTTTAGTAGTGGCGAATTCTTTCTCACATGGTTTAGTAAGTGTGCTGATTAATGATGTAGTCTCACAGGTCTATGGACATATTGCAATCAGGGAAAATATTGGTAATAGCTTTTATCCATACAATCCAGATCGATTAGAGTTGGAAAGGGTTATTAAGGAGACGATTCCCAAGGACGAACTAGTAAGAATGAATGAGTCATTGGGAATGATGGGACGCGCGATTGGTAATGGCGAGACCGATAATGTGGTAATTGCAGGGGCAAGTATTGAAAATACTCCAGAGGAGCGAAAAAAGTTTTTTGAAGATTTCTTGACTTTAGTTGACGGTAATTTTGATAATTATTTTAGTAAAGAGATTGAGTATCCGGTGGTAATCTCGAAAGATAAGGCAGAAACGCTCAAAGTAAAAGTTAATGATACGATTCGGGTACGGATTCCGATGGTGACGGGTCAGGTGCAGGCAGCGAAGCTGACGGTAATTGCTGTTGCCACTTCGACTAATACTTTTATGAATATGGTCATGTTTATGGATGGTGATCGTGTCAAGAAATTACTAGGGTATAAATCATGGGAAGCGGCAGGTTACCAGATTGTCCTGAAGAATCCTAAAGAAACAGCTAAAAAATATGCTGATCTGATTCATCAGAAGCTTCAACCCGAGACGCTCTCAATTGTAGGTAAGATTAATAATGAAGCAGTTAAACTCTATGCTTATCAAAATAATCAAAAAGCTAAACAAAACTTATTGCAACAATTGCAATTAACCTCAGGTGATCCAGCTACTGCTTTGAATAAAGAAGGAGTTTTGCTCCCGCAAGGTTTGGCAGCCAAACTGCAATTAAAAGTGGGCGATGAGCTTACCTACGGTTACCAAACGAAATATCAAGGTAATTATCAGGAAAAACTGAAACTCACTGGAATCTATGAAGCCCAAGGCAGACTGAGTCAGAATTTGATTCTTCTGAACGAAGAACGGGCATACAGTTTTTATAATAAGCATCTTCCCAAAGAGATAGATAGCAAGTTTATTACAGCAGAAAAGGCACTTACTGCGGTATTTGCCAAAGAACGACGTGTTCTGCCACGAACTAACGATAGCCAATCGATGCGTAAGCAGATGAAGCTAGAAGCGCGTAATAAGACCAAGCAACTAAAAGTAACTGTGGGGACGATGTATGAGGGCGCAAGTCAAATTCTACAGTTAGAAGATGCTTTGAAGATGATAACTGGGATTGCAGTCTTAATTCTTTTTGTAATTATTTTGGTAGGGGTAGTTAATACACTCCGTATGACCATTAAAGAGCGCACCAGAGAGATTGGTACAGTACGAGCGATTGGGATGCAAAAAGGTGCGGTGCGTAATATGTTTATTATGGAGACGGTACTCTTGACATTCTTTGCCTGTATTGCCGGAATTATTTTGGGGGTGATCACCACTGCACTCTTGAGTTTGATTGAGTTTAATACCACCAGTGCACTCGGGATTATCTTGAAAAGTCGGCATCTCTTCTTTAAAATTAATTATCTTGATTTGCTATGGAATTTCTGTTTGATTATTGGGATTGCTGCGGTGACAGCCTATTTCCCAGCGCGTCATGCGGCGAAACTCAGTGCAGTTGATGCTTTACGTCATTACGAATAAGAATTATAAACTTTTTTAGAGGAGGACTTAATCATGAAGAAAAATTGGTTACTCACAACAATGGCACTTGGATTAATCTTGACCAATACCGTCTGGGCAGCTCCTAAGGTGGATGACATTTTAAAAAAGATTGATGACATTTCAGAATTGAAATCAGATGGAACAGCGAAAGTGACGATTACGCAGCAGAAAGCAGGCGAAGGAGTCAAGGTCTATGACTCAATCTACTATCGTCGCGATTCAGATGATTCATTCTTAATCGTGATGACTGCCCCCGAGGTTGAGAAGGGGAATGGTTATCTCAAGCAAGGTGATAATTTCTGGATGTATCGCCGCAATACCCGTACTTTTCAGCATATTAACCGGGATGAAAGCATTGCGGGCACTGACTCCAAAGGGGAAGACTTCGAGAATAAAAAATTGACCGAGATGTATAAACCAGCGGTTGATAAAGCCGGCAAGGAGAAGATCAGCGAGACTAAAATCGGTGAGATTCCAGTCTATCAGATTGAGTTAACTTCAAAAATCGAGAATGTCTCTTATCCGAAACGAATCTACTGGGTACAGAAGGATAACTATCTACCCTTGAAGATTCAGAGTTTTTCGGCTAATGGCACGCTGATGCAGACGGCTTATTTCTTAAAGTACACTCAGTTGCAAGGGAAATACATGGCAATTAAGATGATCTTTGTCGATGAGTTTGAGAAGGGCAATAAATCAATCGTCGAGATCAAGAATATCTCGCTGCAAAAGATTGACCCGAAAGTCTTTACCAAGGCGTATCTGGAAAGTTTGAGTAAATAAGGAGTGAGAGTGATGAAGAAGTTAATCTATGCGCTCTCCTTGAGTCTCTGCCTGAGTGGGGCACTGTTGACCAGTGCCGCTCAGGTGATGGCAGAAGAGCTGAATGAAGACGATCTCTTTGCAGAGGTAGGACAGATTGAAGCTGAAGATAAAATTGTTGATGATCAGGTTGCTAAAGAACTGAATGAGAAACACATTGGCTTCTCGGGTAAGATTCAGACTAACAGTAGTTATAATGACTATAAAGTAGATCTTCCAGGTAGAGGTAATTTTAGTAATGCTTTAGCGGCTGATTTTGATCTGGATATTCGTTTGACCAATGGAGTCAAGAGTTTTATGAATTTTGGCATTGGTTATATTCCGGAAGGAATTGATTCCATTAAGGAAGTAGAGATTCTTGATCCATTAACTGGGTTATCTAAAGATCCTAAAGAAA
>JBFYZC010000120.1:0-5852 GCA_041309705.1 Bacillota bacterium
TGATTTTTACCTAATATTTTAGCTTCTCCGATATATAATTTTCCTTCTGTAATAGGTTTATAGGCAGGACTATCTTTGCCAAGAGTTGTTCCAATTGCTCTGCTGCCATCTTCTTTTTTTATATTTGTAACTACTCTAACAAAATCATCGTCATTTTTAACGAAAACTGTGGCAACACTTCCTAGATCAGAGAGAATTTGATCAACTAGACTGAAATCACCAGCAATTTTTTGACCAGTTTGATCAATCAGTTCTTGATTAACTAGTGTTAATTTTCCATAGAATTTTTTACAATAAAGATCTGCAGCATGAATATCAGCATTTAATTTCTTAAGATATAATTCTTTAGTTAAACTTTCAGAGAGGTTTTTCATATTGATGAAACTTATAAACGAGATGACAAATGTGGTGATTATAATAGAAATTGTAGTAATGAGAATTAGTTTTGTTTTTAGTTTCAAATTTTTGATTGAAAAAGTCATTTATTAGGTCTCCTTTTTAATTGATTTATATACTTTCCAATAAAGATCTTTCATTATATCGAGCGAAAATATCCTATAAACTTTCCAGTAAGCATTTTTTATTATATCATAAATAAAATGAATTAGATTTTCCAAGAGTATTAAAAGTACTAAGTATTTTTCATGATAATAAAATATATAGATTTTTGGGAAAATATTTAGCTTGTTTTAATAAATGAAATCATCTCTTTTAATTTGTGTGCGACCTGTTGTGAAATGTCAGCATGGGTTTTTACTTTTTGACTGTCATGGGCTACTTTTTCGGAGAGTTCATTAATGCATTCGATTGTGGATAATAATGTTTGACTTGAAGCAGATTGTTCTTCTGTAGCACTGGCGACATCTTGGGCAATGGTGTTGATTAATTCAATCTCAGTTAAAATTTCTTCTAGCATTAGAGTTGCTTGATTAACAGCATTGCAGATTTGTTCGAAATTTAAGCTAGTATCAGAGATCAGATTGACACTTTTATTAATCTCTTCCACATTATGATTGCTTTTGCATGCAGTGATGGTAATTGCGTTTTCGATTTTTTCTAATAATTTTGCAATTATTTGGGTTGCGTTACTGGTATCTTCAGAAAATTTTGCTATGCGATCCGCAATGATGGTAAAACCTTTTCCAGCTTCGCCTGCTTTAACTGCTTCGATTGAGGTTGTAATGGAGAGTAAAGTTGTCTGTTTGGAGATATTTTCCAATAAATTAAGAATCTCTTTAATCTTGATAGTAACACTTCCTACTTCAGAGATTGAGCTTGAGAGTAGCGTGGTTGATTCTTTAATCGTGTTAATTTCAGTGATGATTTTTTTCATATCAACCGAGCTGTTTGTAGCAATTAAAATAGCATCTCGCGCTTTCTCTGTAGCAATAGTTCCATTTTTTGAAGTATTTTTAAGAGAGGTAGCTAATCTGACACAATTGATGGTTACATTATTAATTGAGCTAGCTATTTCTTCAACTGTTTTTACCATTTGATCAGTTGATTCCAGTTGATTCTCTGCTAATATGGAGAGATTTTGTGATGAGATATAGGTATTTGTGGAGTTTTGGTTGATTTGATTTGATACTTTACTAATATTCGTGATAATTTTTTTGGTTGAATCAGATAATGTTTTATACGCCTTGCTAATACGTCCAAATTCATCTTTTCTTTTAAGGAGTTTATAATTAACTATTCCAGTAAAATCACCATCGGAAGCTTGCTCCATTTTAACAGTAATCTCGCTTAATGGTTTGATTATTTTGATGGTAATGAGCATTGCAGTCATTAAAGCAAAGAGAATCGAGATGCCGAGGGTAATGATGATAAAACCAATTTGTTTCCAGATTTTATTCGTGATCTCTTTTTCGGGCATCTGTGCGATTACTCCCCAAGAGGTTCTTTTTATAGGATTATAAGCAGTGATCAGATTTTCACCTTGATAATTATATATATCTGTACCAGTTAGTCCTTTTATTACAGCTTGAACAGGTGTTAATTTTGAAAAATCAACCAGAGTCTCGATAAATTTAGGATTTCTATGTGCAATGACTTTTCCTGTTCGATCTACTACAAATAGTTCACCATTAACCCCAACTTTGGTCTTTTTTAGTACTTCACTTAATGAAGTTAAATCCAAGCCAATAGTGAATGTTCCAATAATTTTTTTTCCTTTGATGATAGGAGTGGCAATATAAACACATGGTTTGTGGTTGAGTTTACTAATTAATACTTCCGAAATATTTGTCTTACCTTGCATTGCTTGTTTGAAATAATCTCGGTCACTCACATCGCGAAATGTTTTAGAATTATGATAGATCTGCATTCCCTGAGGGTTCGTTATAAAAAAGAATTTAATAAATGGATTAGTTTTAATTGTTTTTTCTGCGATCAGGTCAATATTATTGAGATTTAGTTCTTTAAAATCATTAGAATTAGCCAATATTTCATGATTGTTGATTATTTCATTGAAGAAAATGTTGATTTTATCAGAAAAAGCAGATGAGATAATCTGGATATTTTCGATTGTTTGAAATTTGATCTCATTGGTTGAATGAAAAATTAAGACTGTACCAGTTAAGAGTGATGAGATAATTACAGCTAAGATAAGTAGAATGCTTAGTGTAGTTCGAAAGTTTTTGAACAAAAGATCACATCCTTTTAATTGTAAAGTATAAATAATTTTAAATTATTTAAAAACAATTTCTACATTTATATTATAAAACCTCTAACTATTTAAAATATTATGTAGTATATTTTAGTCATATAAATTACAAACTTTGTGAGTGTGGTTTTGTATTAACATAGATTGAAGTATAAATAATATAAATATTTTAAAAAATAAAATAAATTAAATTAATTATTTTTTTGTATATATTTTCAGCCTATTGAGGGTTTTTCACGATGATAAAATGAATTAGATCTATCGGAAGATATATAGCATAATTATATATTTTCCGATAAAGATCTTTCATTATGTTGAGCAAAAATATCCAGCGTACTAAGGATTTTTTTTGCGAAGATAAAATGAATTAGATCTTTCGGAAAATATATATAAAAAAATTATTAGAAAAAATTTAACGTTTTTTCTCGAAATTAGCTGAAAATTTACGGTTTTTGCGGTATAATTTTATCAGCTACGCTACCTTGACAGAGAGTGGCACAGTAAAATTTTTAAAAATGTGAGGGGTTAAAAATGGGAATTATGGATTTCATTAAAAGTCAGTTTATAGAGGTAATTGAATGGACAGATAATTGGGAGAATCTGATTGCTTATCGTTTTCCGGTGCATGAAAATGAGATTAAGATGGGGGCGCAGCTAATTGTGCGCGAGTCTCAGGTGGCGATTTTGATAAACGAAGGGCGACTGGCAGACCTTTTTACGCCGGGGAGATATAGCCTCAGCACTAAAAATATGCCTATTTTAACCAAGCTTAAATCATGGAAATATGGGTTTGATTCTCCTTTTAAAGCAGAAGTTTACTTCATTAACACGAAACAGTTTACCAATCAAAAATGGGGTACTAGTAACCCAATTATGATGCGGGATGCTGAATTTGGAATGCTCCGGTTGCGTGCCTTTGGAACTTATTCATTTAAGGTTGATGATCCCGCTAAATTTCTTCAGGAGCTACTAGGAACAAATGAAGAATTTATTACAGAAGAGATTAATCAGCAACTTCGTTCTTTATTGCTCTCGGGGATAACAGATCTGATTGCTGAACTGAGGATTCCCGCCCTTGATCTGGCTACCAAGTACAATGAACTAGGAACAGCAGCAGTTGAGCAAGTGCAGAGTAAATTTGAACCCTATGGCTTGGAACTCTTATCAGTTAATATTGAAAATATTTCACTGCCAGAGGAAGTAGAGAAAGTACTAGATAAACGAACTAGCATGGGGATTTTGGGAAATATGCAGCAGTACACCCAGTATCAAACCGCAGAAGCGATTCGAGATGCGGCACGGAATCCTGGCATGACTGGCACTGGAGTGGGCTTTGGGGTAGCAGCCGGAATCGGACAAGTGATGGGAAATGCGATGGCTGGTTTACAACAACCAGTAAATCAAGCACCAGTAAATCAAGCACCAATGAATGCGATGAAGTTTTGCACCAACTGTCAGACTACCTTAAATGCTAATGCTAAATTTTGTAGTAATTGTGGGACACCTTGTACTTGAGGTTTTAAAGTAATAAAGGAGGCTTATTGATGGCGATTCGTATGGGCAGGTGGGACTGCCCTTATTGTGGACAGGTGGGGAATTTAGGTCCAGAGATTCATTGTGCTAGTTGTGGGAAGCCACGTGGCAAAAATGTTCAATTTTATTTGACCGAAGATGCGGCAGAAGTTGCCGATGAGAGCGAGTTGGCAGCAGCCAGAGCAGGGGCTAATTGGATCTGTAATTACTGTGGAGCTTCGAATACAGCTGGGAAAGAGAATTGTCGTTCTTGCGGCAATCAGAATGATCAAGATGATTCTTCTCTAGCAGAGAAGACTTATTACTATCAAGCTGAAAAAGGATTTGAAGCTGAAAATAATAGCCTGAATTTTTTGTCGGGATGTAGAAATAAAATTTTACTTGGTCTAGTAATTTTTATAATTTTGATTATCTGGATGGGCAGACCTAAAATTGAGCGAGTGACGATTACTGGTTTTGCCTGGGAGCGGACGATTCAAATCTTAACTTATCGTGAGGTTACGCATGAAGATTGGGTAATTCCAGATGAGGCAAGAGTCCTTCGTAATTACTCAGCACTGCATCACTATGAGAAGGTCTTTGATCATTATGAGACTCACACGCGTAAGGTGAAAGTGAAAGTTGGCGAGGAAAAGTATGTGAGTGGACAACGTGATCTGGGAAATGGATATTTTGAGGATATTTATGATACTCGTCCAGTCTATGAATATCAAGAAGAGGAGTATCGTGAGAAGATCTATCGTAAAGTTCCAGTCTATCAGAGAAAATATGTCTATAATATCTACGAATGGGTCTTAGATCGAACTGCCACAGCTACGGCTACTGACCAGAAACCTTATTGGCCGGAGGGAGCTCCTCCGAGTAAAGATTGGCGTGATGGAGTAAAGATTGAGAGATATTATCTAGTAGCACAGGATAAAAAGCAGCAGCAACATCAGATTGAGACTGATTTGCTAAGTTGGGAGCGTTTCAGAAAGGGACAGCGGGTGAAGGTGAAAAGTCTTTATTCTGGGAAAAAAGTTCTGGCAGATAAAAGTAAATGATAGATATATTTTCTGGTAAAGATCTTTCATTATATCGAGTGAATCCTTAGTAGGGACAGGTCGCGACCTGTCTCTACTAAGGATTGTTCACGAAGATAAAATGAATTAGATTTTTTGGAAAATATAGATATATGACTTTCGTCATGTGAAGATGGTGACTTTTGGGGCTAACCTGAGTTACCATCTTTTTGTATAATAGGTTTAAAAGATGATTTTGCAAGTAATGTACAAATTTGTATCGAATGAAAAGCGAGAGGAAGTGTACTTGATGCAGGTGGTGAAGTTAGTTAATCTGACCAAGAAGTTTGGGGATCTGGTGGCAGTAGATCAGATTAATCTAGAGATTACTGCAGGTGAGATTTATGGACTCCTTGGTCCGAATGGGGCGGGCAAGAGCACCGCGATTAATATGATCTGCAGTCTGCTGAAGAATGATAAAGGGGAGATCTTTTTATTTGAGAAGAATCTTAACAAAGAGACTGATTTTTGTAAAAGAAATATCGGGATTGTTCCGCAGGAGATTGCCATTTATGAGTCTTTAAGTGCGGCTCAGAATGTGAAATTTTTTGCAGGTCTCTATGGTCTGAAAGGAAGTCTTTTGCAGGAACGGG
>JBFYZC010000121.1:0-2951 GCA_041309705.1 Bacillota bacterium
TTTACTACTTCCACTAAATTTCTTGCATTATGATAAGTAATCGGTCCCCCCACCGAGATATAGAAATTATGATCCATTACTTCTCGTGCCATACGCAGATCACCAGAAAAACTATGAACAATCCCCCCGACCTCTCTGGCGTTTTCAGCCTTCAAGATTTGCAATGCATCCTCATTAGCATCACGAATATGGACAACAATCGGCAACTGCACTGCTTTGGCAAGCTCAATCTGCTTAATAAAGGAAGTTCGTTGTACCTCACGCGGCGAGAGATCGCGATAATAATCCAGTCCAATCTCTCCAATCGCTAGCACTTTTGGATTACTGCTCAGACTGCGAATCTTCTCCAAAACCTGCTCATTCAAGTCTTTCGCATAATGCGGATGAATTCCTACTGTGGCGTATAGATAATCATAACGTCGTGCCAGAGAGACCGAATGCTCCAATGAGGGAAGATTATACGAAACATTCATAATATATGAAACGCCACTTTCGTGCGCTTTGGTGATTGCCTGATCACGATCTTCTTTAAACCGATGGTCATTAAAATGTGCATGTGTATCAAATAACATTTCAAATTCTCCTTTAACTTCTCTTAAATTCTTTTAAATTCATTCAATTACTCCCAATTCTTCCAAATCTCCGGTTGATAACCCACCGTAGCCTGTCTGCCATTTCTGACAATTGGGGTGCGATACAGCTTGAAATTCTGATAAAGCACCTCAGCTGCCACACTACCTACCCCAAGCTGCTGCATATTAAGTGTCTGATATTCTTTCGCCCGTTCATTAATCAGCTCCCGCAGTCCAACTGCTGTTTTCACTGAATCAAACTCACCTTTACTCAAACCATACTTATAGAGATCAATATATTGGTACTTGATACCACGTTCTTTAAAATATCGCTCCGTTTTCTGCGTCTCAAAGCATTTTTTTGCCCCAAAAATCTGAATATTCATCCCGTTTTCACCTCACAATTGGTTCATGTTTCTAAATTCAATTATAAATTAATTAAAAAATTATTGACTAAAGTCATAAAATATAATATAATTTAATTAAACAAAAACAGCTTTAAATTACCCGCAAGAAAAGTCTCATTAATTGAGGCTTTTCTTGTTTTATAGTTCTTTAGACTAACAAACAGCAATGATATTTTTACAATGATCACAGTAACCATCTTGCTTTTCACGTTATAACCAAAGACGTTCTTTACAAGCAACACATTTTTGATCCGCATAAGTTCGACAATGATTACAGTACCCCGTTTCTCTTTCTCTTTCATCCCAAAGATGTCTGCCACATTTTACGCAATCAGCCATGTCAGCCTGTTATATATTTTCCGGTAAAGATCTTTCATTTTACCGAGTGAAAATATCCAGCGTACTAGGGATTTTTTACGAAGATAAAATGAAATAGATCTTTCGGAAAATATATAATAGGTATTATCCTAAAATATAATTATTGATAAAATTATAAATAACTGCTTAAAATATACTATATATTTTCCAGTAAAGATCTCTTATTTTATCGAGTAAAAATATCCAGCGTATTAAGGATTTTTTGCGAAGATAAAATAAATTAGATCTTTTGGAAAGTATCTATGATTTGATAAGCCCTTCAATCTCATACATATCTTGGAAAGGAGTGCCTGATTAATGAAAAAACCACTAGCATTAACACCACCTATGGGATGGAACAGTTGGGACTGCTACGGAGCAAGTGTTACCGAGGACGAAGTTAGAGGAAATGCTGAATACATGGCAAAAAATATGAAAGCTTCTGGCTGGGAGTATGTTGTTGTTGATATTCAATGGTACGAACCAGATGCTAATAGTTCAGCTTATCGACCCTTTGTCCCTTTAGAAATGGACGAATATTCAAGATTAATTCCTGCTACCAAACGTTTCCCTTCTGCTAGCAATGGCGCAGGTTTCAAACCTTTGGCAGATTATGTTCACAGTCTTGGTTTAAAATTTGGAATTCACATTTTACGAGGAGTGCCACGTCAAGCCGTTCATGCTAATACTCCAATTCTTGGTACTACCATTAAAGCACGCGAGATTGCGCTGACAGATTCGATCTGTCAATGGAACACCGATATGTATGGTATTGATCCCACGAAACCTGGAGCTGCCACTTACTATAATTCACTTTTTGAGCTATATGCTACTTGGGGAGTGGATTTCGTCAAAGTTGATGATATTTCCTCCGCATACATTGGTAATGTCCCATATTTCGCTGGAGAGATTGAATTAATCAGCAATGCCATTCATCACTGTGGACGTGAGATTGTACTTAGTCTCTCGCCAGGTCCAGCCCCGCTTGCTCAGGCAGAACATCTCAAAAAATATGCACAGATGTGGCGAATGACTGGTGATTATTGGGATCGCTGGGAAGATCTCCTGGCAGAATTTGAAAAATGCCATCAATGGAGTCCCCATGTTGGAGCAGGACATTGGCCTGATGCAGATATGTTACCTGTAGGGCGTATCTCCATTCGCAGTTGCGAACATGGACTGGGTGATCGTTGGAGCAGATTCACCAAAGACGAAAAGTTAACGATGCTCACTTTGTGGTGTATCTTCCGCTCACCCTTAATGGTTGGTTGTGAGTTAAGAGATAATGATGCCTGGACTTTAAATCTTTTAACTAATGAAGAAGTCTTACATGTTTTAAAATATTCTCATAGCGGGCATCAACTTTATCGCTTTGGTCACAGTATTGCTTGGCATGCTTTAGATGAGACTGACGCCCATTATTTAGCAGTCTTTAATACTGGAGTATTCGCTACCAAAATCGAGACTCCTCTAAACAAAATGGAACTTACAGCCAGCGTACAACTACGAGATCTCTGGAGTAAAAGTGACTTAGGTGAAGCGAAAAATGCAGTTACCCTTGAGGTACCTGCTCATGGAGCAAGACTCGTCAAATTAACCCCAAATTAAGCTTAGT
>JBFYZC010000122.1:0-4064 GCA_041309705.1 Bacillota bacterium
GCTGCGGCATGATACCGCAACCGCAACGGCAACTTTTCCCAGTGGTATAGCGAACCATTGGTCAGATTTTTCGCCAAACGATAGACCAGATCTGCCTCCCTTTGCGAATCAAGAAAAATCCATTCCTCCATGAATCTACTCCTATATTAATTCTTTTATAAATATTTTTATGGCATAATCATTGATAAGAACCATTTTCAATAATCTTTTTCAGATAATCCTGCTCTTTGAGGCACAAATATTCTTTAGTCAGATCAGGTGCTTGAAATTTCAATTCACCAATTGACTCACGAAATGAAGCTAACGAAGTTGTTTTGGTTGGCTGATCATTAACCAGAATCTCCGACTCCGCCTCACTCACCTTCAGTTTCACTTTGGTATCCGGAGTAAGCGGGATTACTATTTGCCGGTTTAAACAGGTGAATTTTAAGATCAATTCCTCGTCAATACCCTTGATTTCGATCATAAACTCCAATTCTTTGGCAATACGTTGAAAATTAATCCGAAACTGTCCCTTAACTCCAAACAGCAATTCTGACTGCAAATGCTCCCATTGGTCTGGAATTGCTGGTGTGAAACTAATTTCTTTTTTTAATAAATTAGGACGAAACCCTAAATAATCCTGATAAGCATTGCGAGTATATTCTGAAACACTCCAGGCTTGCGCATAAGTACCAGATGGTTTTAGTTGTCCTTTGGTCTCAGGTACGGCATCTAAGAGTTCACTTAAGCTTCCGCGACAGCCTAAAGTTAAAATCTGCTTGGCTAAATTCTGGGTCAACTGGTAGGCAAGCTCGGTATAGCCAAAATAATTCAAGGCAGTTACCACGAAGCCAGTATTCCAAAGCCAGACTGTTCCCTGGTGATAAGCCGCATCCTTATGGTAAAGAGATTGTTGGTCATGATAAGGATGAAAATAAGGATGGTGCTGACTCAAGGAAGCAATTCCATATGGATATACGAGCTCAGTAACTGTCTGTTTTAAAACTAAACCTTCAAGCTCCTTAGTTAACAAGTGTTGCTCCAAAGGAATGGTCAGCACTAATAGTTGATTGGGACGAATTTTCAAATCGCGTGAGTCATCATTACGCAAACGATCTGCTAGCTGTGATTTTTCCGAACTCCAAAAAAGTTTCCTGAAATTTTCTGCTAGTCGAGTGGCTAATTCATGCCAGACCTCAGAACTCTCTTCATCTTCAGATTCACGTGCCAATAAAGCACCCGTTAATAAAGCTTGATGCCATAAAGCTTGTACCTCTACTGCACGATTACTCCGATCTGACCAGGGTAATCCTTCTTTAATCTGCGCATCCATCCAGGTTTCTGCGCCACCATGCGTCAGAAATCCTTTCTGATCTAGATAATTATCAATTGCACCATTTATGGCGCGCTTGACCACCGGATAAATCTCAGTTAAAAAATTTTGATCCCCAGTATATTGTAGATATTCAGCAATTGCCCGAATAAACCAGAGCGTGCCATCAGTGGTATTATAAGTAATCTGTTTCATCCCTGCCACCAGATTAGGAATCCGCCCATATTCACGACTGTTTAAATCCTGATTTTGAAATCGCGCAAAATTCCACAAAACTTGTTTGGCTTCATCAAACTCTCCATTTACCAGCAGAATTCCTGACAGGGCGATGAAAGTATCCCGTCCCCAGTTATTCTTAAACCACGGCAAGCCTGCCCAGATTCCTTTACCAAATTCCTCGGTCATAAAAAAGTAGCCCGAAAGTTTCGCCCATGATAAAGACTTATTATACTCTTTGTCACTGGTTATCAAACGATTTTTAGTTAAAAATTTCTCAAGCCGCAGATAATGGCGGCGCAGATAATTTTCATTACTCAAACGTCTGACTCTCCCAGACACTGCCGCTTTATTCGCTCCAAAGACAATCGCAATGCGGAATTCCGTACTTTCTTCAACGGCAGTGAGTAAGAGTGACAACTGATTCTGAGATATAAATTCTTCTGGAGACTCCAAAGGCGTAACCGTAAAATTTTGTCCTGCGGTGATTCCTGCACAAAATTCGGGTGTCTCAATCCAGAGAATTCGCCCCTCAACTTTGTATTCTGCAGTCGCCGCTGCAATCTTTAATAAAGGACAGAGGCTTAGCTTGGCTGGGAACTGTGTATGCACTCGTAGCACAACTGCCTCATCATCCTGTAAGAGTGAGAGTTCATCCCAGACTTCAGACTGATAACAGGTGCGAATTCCGGTGGGATAGATCTTACTATATTCTGCTTGCCGCTTATCATTAAAATCAGGTGCAAAACTTAAAAAATCAGACAAAACTTTCTGATCTTTTAAGAAATAACCTGTTCCTTTCTGATAAGTGTGGGTATAGTTTTCATAGTAACCTGCTCGATGGTCACCATAGAAAAACTCTGCTTGCTCAGCTTGGGGAATCTTCATTGCCAATTCTTCAAATAACTTCTCTTGTTCTGGATTTATCGTTTGAGTTGAACACATTTTTCGACTCCACTTATAAAAATTCTTTAAAGCTATTCTGCCCGCTATCTAAGGAGAATAAACAAATTAAAGATAGCCTAGTTCAAGCGGGTAAGGCATCCATATTTAATTTTATACCTGCAACTCAATATATCACCTTGTAGCTTTATTGAATGTATTTTAACATATTTGGATAAATTTTACAACATTCTTCGTCATTTATCATTTAGCAGACTTTTGTTTCTTGCTTTTTATATAAAAAATTGATTGATACTGCTAAAAACAGAAGCAGTAAGTATAAATCAATTATGTGTCTATCTGCTAAGTAAAGAATTAAAACCGCAGCCTGATGGCTACGGTTTTTTTCATCTCTCTATATTAACTATTCCTCTTCTTCGACATGATGTTTCTTCGCTTCAGCAATAATTGCTTCGGCTTGATGCGCTGGTACTTCATCATAATGATCAAAATTAACCGTAAAATCAGCCCGACCCTGGGTCATCGAACGTAGATCGATCGCATATCTAGCCAGCTCTGCTTGGGGTGCTAAAGCCTTGACGATCTGATATTTACCATCTGGCTCCATCCCCAGAATCTTACCACGTTTCTTATTGAGATCGCCAATAATATCACCCATGTATTCCTCGGGCACCCTTACTTCAATGTGAAAGATCGGCTCCAGCAAAATTGGTTTCGCATCCATAAATCCTTTCTTGAAGGCTAAGGAGGCGGCGATCTTAAACGCCATTTCCGAAGAGTCTACCGCATGATACGAACCATCAAACAGCGAAACCCGCACGTCAACCACTGGATTTCCTGCCAAAACACCTTTTTCTAGTATTTCACGAATTCCTTTTTCAACTGCTGGGATATAGTTACGTGGTACTGAACCACCAAAAATATTATCCACAAACTCAAAACCGCCACCCGATGGCAGTGGGCTCATCTCCAGCCAGACGTGTCCATACTGTCCCCGTCCGCCGCTCTGTTTCTTATGTTTCCCTTCAACCTTGATCGTTCCCTTGATTGTCTCCTTATAAGAGATCTTGGGCGCTTTCAAGGTGACATCCACTCCAAATTTCTTATGTAACTTACTGGTAATTACTTCAATATGGAGATCGCCCATTCCAGAAGCAACCATCTCATGAGTAATAGTATCTTTCACCACCGAAAAAGTCAAATCTTCCTCGGTCAAGCGGGTTAACCCATTACCAATCTTCTCTTCATCACCTTTAGCTTTTGGCTCAACTGCCAGCGAAAGTTTGGGCTTCGGAAAATTAATCGGTGGCAAAATAATCGGTTTATCTTTGTCAGATAAAGTATGCCCCGTAAAAGTATCTTGCAGCTTGGCTACTGCTCCCAAATCTCCGGCACCAAGCTCGCTCACTGCTTCCTGCGTTTTACCTTTGATCACAAACAACTGTCCGATACGTTCGGTCGCACCTTTTGTCGCATTATATACTTGAGAATCAGATTTGATTACTCCTGAAAAGACTCGAAAGAGAGTTAACTTACCCACAACTGGATCAGCCATTGTTTTAAAGACCAAAGCAGATAATGGCTGCTGTTCATTTGGTTCTCGTTTTTCTTCATTACTAGTATTGGGATT
>JBFYZC010000123.1:0-5917 GCA_041309705.1 Bacillota bacterium
ACCCTGCACCTTTTTTTCATCTGATTCATAATATAATATTACCTATATATTTTCCAATAAAGATCTTTCATTTTATCAAGTGAAAATATATAAAAGTTTTCAAATTTTTTTCCGCCGGTTCAGCTGATACTTTGCAAAAGATCTTTCATGTAAAGTGTACTGAACTCAAACTCTGCTGCTTGACCCGATACTGACCCAAGTGTGAGGGAATTGCTGAATTAAATTGAATTGAATTATCTGACCGAAAAAAATCGGTCATTTTTTATTGTCATCTTTTGCATATCTCTTTTAGCAGGTGATTTAAGTTTAATAACCGAATTAGCCTCAAATGATGTTTCTTCATAATATCTGTTTGGAGGCATTTTAAAATGAAAAAAACAATCAGCCTGATTATTGCAATTATTTTAACTGTTTGTTTGAAACTTCCGGTTGCGGCTGCTGCTTTTTCACCGCAAATGAATTTTTTTTCAGAAAGAATTAATCGCAATAGTTTAGATGAGTTAAATTCACGTTTTACTAATTTCGAAGCTAACTGGAGTCGCTTTCAATTAGGCGGAAATCTCAACATTAGTGCTATCACACGCACGGAATTAAATGCTCCAGAATTTATCCAGGAATTAGGTTTGTTCTTTAATGTCAATCTTGATTCGAATCTACAATTCGACCTACGTTTGAGTCATTCCGGAGGATGGGGTTTTAGTACAACCATCCCACCATTAAATTCCCCTTTACAGATCGACGAAGCTTTCTTACGTTATCAGAATCAAAATAGTCTTCATTATTTAGGTCGCTTTCGTTTTTCTTTAGGTCATTTAGGATTAATTAGTGACTATATTTTCACTCCTGCCGAAGGTGTCGCACTTCAATACCAATTAGGATCATTCTATCTGAGCGGTCTTTTTGTTAGAATTATCACACCACAGTTTCAAATCGATCCTGCTCAGCCTATAATCCCTCAAGAAAATTATCTCTCTAATCGAATAGCTTGGACGAATCAAGCACACATTTTCGGGATTAATCTGGTTCCTAATGGTCTTGCTGGAGAAAGATCTTTCAGTTTTGATTATTCATTTACTCAAAATAACTATCAGCTCAATACCGAGTTAGCCTGGTATTCATTTCATTTAAACGAAAGTCCTTATCCTGATTTAGAAGCACGTTCAATAAACTGGACACCAGGAATCATGGTCTCCTGCAATCTGAATCTTTCTCCCGCAACAACTCTTAGATTCAAGACCGGTTTTCTCTCTCCAGAATTCACCCCAGCCTACTCAAGTTTGGCACATTCCTCACTCGATCAACGGGAATGGTTTCTGCCCAACTCACAAGGAGTAGAGATTAATTGGGAACAATCACTGCTCAATAAATTTTATTTGAATAATCGTTTAATCTGCTTAGTTCCAATTCAAAGCGCAGTTGAAAAAAATCTCAACTATCACTGGCTCGGCAGTCTTGCCAAACAGTTCTCTCCAGTCAATTGCTTAGAATTAGGAGCAGAAATTAAACAATATCCAAATTATAATTATACCAAAAAACAACTCTTTTTAAAATGGAATTTACAGTTTTAATTTCACACTCGCGATTCACTTGTTTAGTGTTCCCAGTAAAACTAAGATACTTCCTAAAATCAAACAGATCATTTTGATCCAGGAGAGTCGAAATGCCATTACTGTGATTCCTAGCACACTCACCAAAATAAAGACTAATGGTCCAATTAATCCTAAAAAAGAGTTCAAACGTAGTGCGGTCTCAATTTTACCAAATTTCAAAAATGCAACTGCTACTAAAATTTCGAGCAAGCCTGAGATCACTCGTAATAAAGCCATATTATTAATCGTAGCTTCCTCCATTTTCTCACCTCAACTCAACTTTTTCCTAAACCCAATATATTCATTAATAACGCGGTAATCCCAGCAGCTGCCAATGGTCCGACTGGGATTCCGCGCAGCAATGATACTCCTAGCACTGTCCCAACTACTAATCCCACCACTACCTGGGGATTAATCTGCAATAACATTAATCCTCTTCCACAGAGGTACGCCGCAAGAATTCCTCCCAAAATCGCCACTATTCCTAAGCAAGTCGAGAAGGTAGCCCAGATATCTCTCACTCCTACTCTTCCTAAGGCAAATGGCACTAACACTGCTACCAGCAGAAAAAGCAAACCTAAATCAGTAGCACGCCTCTCTAACAGTAATAAGAGTGAGTTCATTTTAATGAACTTAATAATCAACAAACTTCCTGCACTAGCTGCGACTAAATTATTATTAAAAATCAATCCCAACATAAAAATCACCAGCAGTACCAGATTGTCTTGTAACATCTTCTTCACTCCCTCTTTAATTCTATTCTCCAACCAAAAACTTTATGTTTACTCTACTTCGCTAAAGTGTGATATAATGTTTAATTAATCACATAAGATTATATATATATATTTTAAGAAAAATATAATTCATTTTATCTTCGTGAAAAATCCTTAGTACGATTGATATTTTCAATTGATAAAATGAAAGATCTTTATTGGAAAATATATAATTCCATCAAGGTCTGACTTATCTTTTACATAAATTAGTATTAAACTGTATTTACCGAAGATATAAATGACCTTAGCTGGAAAGATTGATATAGGAGTGAGTATTATGATTGACTGGTGGCGCGATTTTCTAAACCCGCCTTTAACGGGACGCAGTCAAAAACCACGTGAGACTGGAATTACCATGCTGCTTGACAAAGGGTTAACCGTATCAGAGCTAGATAATTTACTTGAGTTGTGCCATCCATATCTTGATTTTATTAAATTAAGTTTTGGAACAACCGCACTCTATCCCTTAGAAATTCTCCAAGCCAAATTGGATTCAGCCAAAAAATCCAATGTGCAGCTTTATTCGGGTGGGACTTTCTTTGAACTCGCAGCCGCTCAAAACAAAACCAAGCTTTACTTCGAACGTCTATTAACACTAGGATTTGAATGGGTTGAAATCTCTGATGGTACAATTGAGCTTCCACTAGATAAAAGATTAAACTCAATCAAGCTTGCACAAGAAACTGGTCTCAAAGTACTTACTGAAGTAGGTAAAAAAAACCCCAAACTATCGCTTTCCGAGTCTGAAATGATTGAACTTGCTTTAACAGACTTTGATGCTGGAGCAAGCATGGTAATCATTGAGGCTCGAGAATCGGGTCAGGGAATTGGTATTTATGATGAGAAGGGAAATGTCTGTCAAACGAAATTAGCAACCTTACAAGCCAATTTACCCATCAATAAAGTAATTTGGGAAGCACCTCAGAAATCACAACAAGCTATTTTAATTAATCACTTTGGTTCCGAGGTGAATCTCGGTAATATTCCTCCTAGTGAAACACTTGCTCTGGAAGCACTTCGTCTAGGTCTCCGCAGTGATACTTGGAAAGATGAGTGATTAAGTAAAATTTTATCCATCAAGCTTACTTGACATTTGTTGTTTCATATGAAAAAATCAGCATTTCTTCGATCTGGCTCTTAAAATTTTTGCTAACCTGTAGTAAAATACATAGAGAAACTAAAAAAATAATATCCCATCAAATAGAGGAGGACTATTCATGTTAGATCTCAATTTAATTCGTGAAAAATCAACCGAAGTTCAAGCTGCTTTAGCAAAACGTCTTTTTCAGGTGGACTTTACTGAATTATTATCCTGGGATAAAGAACGTCGTTTGTTACTTGGAAAAACCGAAGCTCTCAAAGCACAACGCAATCAAGTTTCTGCTGCAATTCCACAGCTCAAAAAGGAAGGTAAAGACACTAAAGCGCTTATGGAAGAGATGAAACAGGTCTCAGAACAGATCAAAGAACTTGATACAGAGTTAAATACCATCGAAAAGCAGATCTACAATTTCTTAGTCAGTCTTCCAAATATTCCAGCTGCTGATGTCATTGCCGGCGACAAAACTGCCAATCAGATTGCACATGAGTGGGGAAGCAAGCCAACCTTTAATTTTCAACCCAAAGACCATGTTGAGCTGGTTAAAACATTAAACTTAATTGACTATGAACGGGGTACCAAACTTGGCGGTAATGGATTCTGGGTCTATCGTGGTCTTGGTGCACAACTGGAATGGGCATTGATTAATTACTTTATTGAGGAGCATCTCAAGGATGGTTATGAATTCTTTCTGCCACCGCATATTCTTACTTATCAATGTGGCTTAACTGCCGGACAGTTTCCCAAGTTCGAAGATGATGTTTACCATCTCAAGCCCGAAAACGGGGAAGGTTTTGAGCAATTCATTCTCCCTACTTCAGAAACAGCTTTAATTAATCTACATCGTGATGAAATTCTTCAGGAAAACGAGTTACCGAAGAAATATTTTGCCTATACCCCTTGCTATCGCAAAGAAGCTGGCAGTTATCGTGCTTCAGAACGGGGCATGATTCGTGGACATCAGTTTAATAAAGTAGAAATGTTCCAATACACTAAGCCAGAGGATTCAGAGGCAGCCTTTCAAGAATTAGTAAATAAAGCAGAAAAATTAGTGCAAGGACTTGGTCTTCATTATCGTTTAAGTAAATTAGCTGCCGGTGACTGTAGTGCCTCCATGGCAAAAACATACGATATTGAAATCTGGATTCCTAGTATGAATGAGTATAAAGAAGTTAGCTCTGCTTCAAATGCCCACGATTATCAAGCACGACGTGGTAATATTCGCTTCAAACGCAAAGACACTGGCAAAAACGAATTTGTTCACACCCTGAACGCTTCAGGTCTTGCTACCAGCCGCTTAATCCCCGCTTTAGTTGAGCAATTCCAGCAGACTGATGGCAGTGTACTAGTCCCTGAAAAATTACAAAAATGGCTGGGGACTGAGATTATCAAACCCGAATGAAAAATATAGAAAAGACTGAGGAAATAATACTCCCCAGTCTTTTTTTATCTTTTAATCAATTTCACTTGGTTTAAGGCTCTAATTCACTTAACTTTACTTCCTTATTAGCATTAGTTACCATAATCTTTTCTGGCATTGGTAACACAATCATGCGATATTGTTGGTTAGCACCCTTAAAAAACTCAGTTAACTTTTGACTTTCCTTTTTCTTAAAGAAACCATCATTATTTACATCACAATATAATAAATCTTTACCAAAATCATCATAACAACCATCTCCGCTGGTATCAACAATTCGAAAACGTACTGGCTTTTTTTCTTTGCCTTTTAAGACATTAAATTCTCCTTCAAGAAAACTGGCTGTCAAAGCTTCCGCAATGATATCTGAATTTTTCTTTCCCAAGACATTAATTAATGAAAAAAAGAATTGTACTTGTTTGGTATAACTACCGCGCTGTCCTTTATAAGAAACCGTTACCGAAGCAGGAATTAGTGCGAATGACTGCTTTGTTTTGAATCCTCGATAACGTCCATCAGTCGTTTGAAAAGCTTTGATCTTCTCTTTGACTGAAATTTTTTGATCATCATTTTGGTCAATATAAAATTCTGTCCAATAACCGCCAGAATCTTGTCCCATCACAAACCAAGTTTTCTGTTGGTTATTACCAAACTTAAAATTTCCATACTGCAACTCTTTTAATTTTGCAAGCTCCGGATCTATCTTTATACTCTCAGGTTTATTATCACTTAACTCTGCCAGATTAGCATTTAATTCAACATCCTTAGAGATCAGATCAAAAAATGTCAATGAGCGTAGTCTAACAGTATAAGTTCCTTCAATTGGTTGTGGCTTGTAACCAAAACCAAATAATAAACAAGTGATTCCAATTATCAAAGGCAAATAATATTTCTTCATCATAAACTCCTTTAAAGATTAGCCAGAGTATTGAGTGGCAATCTGCAGTAACTCTTGAAATATTCTACGTGAATTAATCAAAAAAATCTCATTTTTATGAGTGATCCTAATTCCCTGAGTCACATGATGACTCTCCCA
>JBFYZC010000124.1:0-5485 GCA_041309705.1 Bacillota bacterium
CCATGCGTCTCTACGGTATTACATCAAATAACCCAACTATCAAATCCACTCGCCATCCCTCACCTACTCCCAAACCCAATCCCCCTCTCCGAGGGGGAAAATGCGAAGCATAGGGGGAGTGCATCCCTCGCCTGAACCATTCTGTAACTCGTAGGAATGATTCTGCATGTCGTAGGAATCATTCTGCAAGTCGCCTGAATGACTTTGCATCTCGCCTGAACCATTCTGTAAGTCGTAGGAATGATTCTGCATGTTGTAGGAATGATTCTGCATCTCGCCTGAATGACTTTGCATCTCGCCTGAATCATTCTGTAACTCGTAGGAATGACTTTGTAAGTCGTAGGAATCATTCTGCATCTCGTAGGAATGATTATGTAAGTCGCCTGAACCATTCTGCATCCCGCCTGAACCATTCTGCACATAGCTAGAGACGCATGGTTATGCGTCTCTAGAATAAATCAATGCCTCTAAAAATGCAACGCGATAAAGGTGCTCCCTCGTACTCCGGTAGTCTCTGCCAAGGTTCTCCCGGTCACTCCGCCTTCAATCCCCCACCAGAATGCCCAGAAATGTAATTGCAAACCAGCATCGAGTCCCAGATTCTCACCTTGTTTGCTCATCGTAGCCGAAAGAAAGAAGATTCGCCATGGTTCCCAGCTAAAACCAGCACTAATCACCGGAATACTAGAAACACCCCAGGCATCACCCATTCCTTGTTGATAGCCTAATTGCAGCTTCAAACTGGAAAAGAGTTGATAACTACCATACGCGGAGATCTCCAAAGGGATTACCGTGGTTACTCGCTCATTACTCAAGCTGGTCTCAGTCGTCTCCGGCTCGTCAAACTCCGGACCCTCTGCCCCAGCAGTCAACGAACCATCTACCTGAATATTCTGGTGCTCTACTCCAGTCCAAGTCAGTGGCATTCCGGTCAGATTCTTCAATACCACTCCGCCTTGAAATCGATTCCATTGATAAACCAGACCCAGATCGGCAAGAATTCCCTGTCCCGAAAATCCTGGCGTCTCTACCAAAGCACCATAATAACTATCTACTTCTAATTGATAATCCGTCTGACCCCAGGCATCCGAGGCTAAACTGCTATTAATAATCTTTGCTTGCCCCATTGCCAGTCCATAAAGATAATGTAAGGTTAATCCCAGACCCAAAGCGGAGTTCTCATGTTTAAAAAGGGGCTGTCCATAGCTGAGATCAAAGGCTAAAGCGCCTAACAAACTCAGCTCAGAGTTATTAATCTGATATGTATGATCCGCCTCGTAACCATTAAAGATCAATTCCGGAATCCCTGGCATCAATTTCGTGCTAGCACTGAACCAAGGACCAACTTCAAATTTAAAACGTTTGATATTCAAACTAAATTTACTATTCAGCTCAAGATGGCTATTAAAGATTCCATCTTTCATTAATGCCAGAAAATCAGCTTTATCTGTCGGGTCAGTCAGATCAGCATTAATATTCTGCGGATTCCAGAGATTATTCTCCAAACTGCTCGAGAAAGGCAGCCTGAGCTCAAAGGTGGCATGTTCAAAAGCAAGCTCTGCCGGATTCTCAGCTGCCTCACCCAAACATGGTAGTTGCAAAGCACCTAGCAAAATCAGACTTCCTAATATTTTGAAGATCCTTTTCATCAAATCTGCCTCCTACTCTTTCTTACTTACTAAAACTTCAACTTCGACACGTGCTCGCAGTTCGAGGTAGTCAGTATTCGCAATCAGGTCATTTCCTGAGGTATTGGTAATTGTGATTTGATGACAGATGCTCTTGTTTTGAATTAAATTCTGATACTGTGCTTTACTGATCTGAAGCATAGCAGCCTGAGTAGCATTAGGCGCGATGGTAATCGGAAATTCTACCTTGTTCACCCCGGGCGTGGGAGGTGAATTATCAGGATTCTGATCATTATCGGGATACAAGGTCAAAACTAAATCTAAACCGATCGGACTGTGATTAACATTCTGCACGACCAGCTTAACTGATTGAATCAGATCCATATTAGTATCATCACTTACCGCACTAGAGCTAGGAGTGGTACTGGCAACCTCTAAACCCATATTTAAACTAAAACTGATGCCAATCGTATCCGTTGCCGTAATCGTGACATTCTGACCCGCCACTCCGGCGATACTGGAATTACTGGCAGAGAATCTCAGTTTGGCAGGTTTAGTAGCTAAAACTGTATTCAGCGCATTTTTCAGATCAACATTCTTTTCTTGATTAGCCACCAACAGATTCGCACCAGTCAAATTAATTGTCTGTGGAATTCCAAGTGCAACATCATTTTTATCCAGTGGAGTTAAAGTTAGGGTAGTTCCAATCGTGAGGTTAGCCGGCATAGTCGGGGTAATTTTAAGACTTGCCGCACTCAGTGCCATCTCCAGATCCTGAGGCATCTCAAAAGTGAAATCCAACGCTTGGGTCAGATCAAAATTAAGCTGGTTGGAGATACTACTGCCCGCAAGGGTAAAGGAATTAATCTCTAAAGCATTCACATCAAAGACAATCTTCGGGTCGTTGGTTCCGATCAGATCAAAATTTCCCGTTACCTTCATACTAAAATGATGTGCCGGATTCAGCGTGCGACTCAGTAAGGAGAGTGTGCCATTACTGTTACCTTGCGCAATTGTCGTAGTCGAGATCGCCGTATTCGCATCATCATCCCAGAGTGCCAGAGTCAATCCTTGATCTCCGGCAACAATCTCCGTCAGCGTAATATTAATCATATTGTTCAGATTATTGCTCAAAGTAATGCTTGTGTATGAATCATTATTGGATAACTGAAACGAACTGGTATTATTATTAATCGGATATGTACCTAAAATCAAAGGAACTCCCAATCCACTAATGCTTAAATTGGGAATTGCGCCACCGGAAATATTAATCGTCTTGGTTCCTAGTTGCTCTGAGGTCCAACTTTCGGTCGCAAAATCATAACTATTAAGACTTTTACCATTCAAAGCAAGTCCTGCTTCACCCAGATCATTAGTCAGATTCCCCAACTCAATCTGGCTTCCGGCAAGCTTCTCACGCATTATCAAGGGTACGGTGACCTTAGTCGTCCATGAAGGACCAGTAAACTTCTGCCCTCCTAAACAACCGGTAATTAATGGGATTGATAACAGGAGCAGTAATCCTGAGATTCGCTCGCGCATGCTAGTAAATACCTCCTTGTAGTTTTATTACTTTTTAGAATCTCCTTATGATCATCGGCAGAATTTTACTGGAAGTTTAGTAATCAAATTGAATAATTAAAAACCTTACAGAAATAGCAGGAAATAATGGTATAATGTCAAACAGATGACAGAAAATATTTTTATTTGTTTATGTTTTGATAGTAAAGGAGATGGTCTAATGGAGCAATACTGGAGTTTAAACGAACTATATCCTTCATTCGAATCGGATAATTATCGTAATGACTATGCACAATTTTTAAAAGAATTAACCGCTTTACAGACCTGGAGTGAGCTGAATCTCAAAACTCAAACCGCCGCCCGTACCAAGATTGCCGCCTATCTGGAGCGCATTACTAAAATTTACTCGCTCTATACTTCTTTAAGTGAGTTTGCCTCATTAACTCTTAGTGTTGATGTCAAAAACGATCAAGCAATGAAAGAACTGGAACGACTAGAAGAAGCATTTACCAAAATCACTCGCCCCGCCACTATCTTTGCTAACTGGCTAAAAGTAGTGGAAAATCTGGATAGTCTGATTAACAGCAATCAATATCTTCAAGAGCATCGCTTCTATCTAAAAAAGTTAATTAAAGAAAGCGAGCATCTCTTGAGCGAACAAGAGGAAGAACTGATGGCACAGTTAAAAACCACCGGTTCTAGTGCCTGGTCAAAACTACACGAGCATTTAACTGCAACACTCTTAATCAAATTTCAAGCTAAAGATAAAGATACTGAGGAGATGCTCCCTTTATCAATCATTCGTAATTTTGCCTATCATGCCGATCAAGAAATACGTAAAAAAGCCTATGAAGCAGAATTAGCAGCTTATCCGCAAATTGAAAATACAGCCGCGGCTTGTTTAAATAGTATCAAAGGTGAGGTTTTAACCATCTGCAGTAAGCGTGGTTACGAAACCGCCTTAGATGAAGCTTTAGTCAAAGGACGAATCGATCGCGAGACTTTAGCAGCAATGCTGAGCGCAATTGAAGAAAGTCTCCCTGATTTTCAAAAATATTACCGCAAAAAAGCAGAATTACTTGGACATCAAAACGGATTGCCTTTTTATGAGCTCTTTGCTCCATTAGGTGACTCTAATCATCTCTACAGCTACACCGAAGCGCAGGAGTTCATCATCGAAAGCTTTGCCACTTTTAGTGACCAAATGGCAGACTTCGCCAAAAAAGCCTTTGCAGAACGCTGGATCGATGCCGAACCACGTGAAGGAAAACGTGGTGGGGCATTCTGCTGTAATCTGCATCCCATCAAACAAAGCCGTATCTTATGTAATTTTAATGGTTACTATGACAATCTGACCACGATTGCTCACGAACTAGGTCATGGTTATCATGGACAAATGTTAATTGAAGAGGCGATCTTAAATTCAGAGTATCCGATGACCATTGCCGAGACTGCTTCAATCTTTGCTGAAACAATTGTCATGAAAAAAGCACTTACCAATGCTAGTGAGAGTGAAAAATTAATGATCATCGAGAATGACCTCGCCAGTGCAGGTCAGGTCATTGTGGATATCTACAGTCGCTATCTTTTTGAAACTGCAGTCTTTGAGAAACGTAGCAAAGGACCATTATCAAGTCAGGAACTGCAAGAGCTGATGCTAGAAGCACAACGGACTGCTTACGGCGATGGGCTCGATCCGGAATTTCTTCATCCATATATGTGGGTTAATAAGCCACATTACTACTATGCTGAGACTAATTTTTATAATTTTCCTTATGCCGTGGGACTACTCTTTTCCAAGGGGCTTTACGCTGAGTATCAGAAACGCGGGGATGTTTTTGTATCCAATTATAACTCTTTACTCCGTGCCAGCGGCAGGCATCAGCTAACCGACTTGGCAGGTCTGATTGGACTAAAGATTCGGGAGATTGATTTTTGGAGAGCTTCATTAAATATCATTAAAGAGGAGATCGAGGAGTTTTTGAAGTTTGAGCCAGAAAAATAATTTTTAATATATACTTTCCATATAAATCTTTCATTATATCGAATGAAAATATCTAGATCCTTTCCAAATACATTAGATCTTTTGGAAAGGATCCAGAGTACTAAGGATTTTTCGTGATGATAAAATGAATTAGATCTTTCGGAAAGTATATACTCAAAAATAATCAAGCCAGAAAATTTCTTCAATTTATCTGTTATTCTAAAAATCAGCCCAGCCCATACTGACCTGTCTTAGAATCTTTAAATAAGGGTAAATGCGGTGGAGCAAAGGTAAAGACTACAAAACCAATCGCAACCATCACTAATAAAACTACACCCACTCCATTCCACCA
>JBFYZC010000125.1:0-4252 GCA_041309705.1 Bacillota bacterium
ACCTGCCTCCTCCAGATCGACCTTCAAGTCTAGATCAACCTCAATTCGCTGCCCCATTTCTTTCTCTAAATCATATACTCCATGATGCCCATAAAAGACCATGTTTTTCAAGCGCAAACAAGTTACCGTCATTTCAAAAACCTCCGCGAAGTAAATTTATTTCTTCCATTATATCGCTGGAAAACTTTTTTTCAAAGCCCAAGTAGAAAATTTATTTTTTATCATAATATTAATTGACATTTCTAAACTTCAAAAGTAAAATTAGATTAATTTTAACTATATAAAATTAACCTGATAAAAAAGATGTAGGTGAAAAATCTTGACCAAAAATTTATCAGCCGAGGTCGCAGAGATCAAAGAACTCTGCAAGCGACATCAGGCAATTATTCTGGCTCATAATTATCAAAATGATGAAATTCAAGAGATCGCCGATTTTGTAGGCGATTCATTAGCCTTAAGTCAATTAGCATCCCAAACCGATGCCAAAGTTATTGTCTTCTGCGGGGTACATTTTATGGCAGAGAGTGCGGCAATTTTAGCTCCAGATAAACAAGTACTCCTCCCTGACCCTGATGCCGGTTGTCCAATGGCAGATATGGCAGAGGCAGAAACTGTTCTCGAATGGCGTACCAAATATCCCAAGGCTGCCGTAGTCGCTTATGTTAACTCCTCTGCTGCCGTGAAAGCAGTCAGTAATTACTGTTGTACCTCCGCCAATGCAATACAATTAGTTAAAAACATTCCCGAGTCAGAGATTATCTTTCTCCCGGATCAAAATCTAGGGAGCTTTGTGGCAGCACAAGTTCCCGAGAAAAAAATTCATCTCTGGCCGGGTTATTGTCGCACACACCATCGGGTAACTCCGGAAGAGGTCACTCAAATTCGCGCTCTGCACCCAGATGCAATCGTACTAATTCATCCTGAATGCCCACCAGCCACAGTAGCTTTGGCTGATTTTGCTGGCAGTACCTCGCAGATTATCAATTACGTTAAAAATTCGTCTGCGCAAAAATTCATCATTGGTACTGAGATGGGCATCATGTATAGCCTGCGTAAAGAAAATCCCAACAAAACATTTTATTTGCTGAGTCAAGGATTGATCTGTCCTAATATGAAGCAGACTACGATTGAGAAGGTCTTAAATGCCCTGCAAAACATGGAGCCAGTCATTACGGTTACCCCCGAGATTCAAAACAAAGCACGACGCGCACTTGACCGCATGCTGGAATATCTTTAAGAGGTGACCGTCATTTTGAATTCATTGCCATCAACTTTACCACTAGCAGAAACTGCCCCAGTAATCATTGTCGGGAGTGGGATCGCTGGTTTATATACTGCTCTTTTATTAGGAGAACACCAATCGGTAATTTTAATTACCAAAAACATCTTATCTGAAAGCAATACCACCTATGCTCAAGGAGGAATTGCCGCTGCAATAGGAATTACTGATTCCCCAGAGCTGCATTATCAAGACACTATAATGGCGGGGGCAGGACTTTGCAATCCCGATGCGGTACTGGCGTTAGTTTATGAAGGGCCGGAGCACGTACGCCGGTTAATCAACCTTAATCTACCTTTCGATCGAACCCTTGACGGTGTAGCGCTTACCAAAGAAGCCGCCCATAGTCGCCGCCGCATTCTTCATGCCGATGGTGATGCTACTGGTAGAATCATTTCGCAAACACTCATTCAACTAGCACGTGAGAATCCAAAGATTAAAATCTACGAGAACTGTTTTGCACTTAGCCTAGTAACCCGTCAAGGAAAATGTGCTGGTCTGGTAGCATTAAAAGAAGGAACTTTAAAACTCTTTCTCAGCAATGCGGTAGTCCTCTGCACTGGTGGAATTGGTCAAATCTATGGTAAAACTACCAATCCATCCGTCGCAACTGGTGATGGAATTAATTTAGCTTATCAGGCAGGGGCAGTCTTGCAAGATTTGGAATTTATACAATTTCACCCCACTGCATTACACCTACCACCCGCCCCACCTTTTTTAATCTCCGAAGCAGTACGAGGGGAAGGAGCAGTGCTACTCAATCAAAACGGAGAACGTTTTATGCCAAGCTATCACGAACTCGCGGAATTGGCACCACGTGATATTGTAGCACGTTCGATCTTTGCAGAGATCTCTAAAGAAAATTCCCCCTGCGTCTATCTTGACCTCTCAAAGCTAACACCAGCAGCCATCAAACAACGTTTTCCCAACATCTACGAAACCTGTCTCCGTTATGGGCTGGATATTACCACCAGTCCAATTCCGGTTGCCCCTGCTGCCCACTATTTTATGGGAGGAATTCAAACCGACCTTGACGGACGTACTATCATACCCCGACTTTATGCTGCCGGAGAATCTGCTGCAACCGGAGTTCATGGCGCAAATCGTCTGGCAAGTAATTCACTGCTTGAAGGTCTGGTTTTCGGGGGACGGATTGCAAAAATATTAAAAAAATCAAACTTAACAGTCTCTGAGTCACTGGACGATTTAGAGTTTCATTATCCGGAATTAATTACTGAATATAAAAACTTAAGCATTGACTATTCCATGCTGCACCAACTTACCGACCAATCTTTAGGAATTATCCGTCATGCCAGCGGATTAAAAAAAGCACTCACCAAATTAGAGATCATATCTTCCGCTCAGCCAGATTGCGAACTTGATCCGGCCTACTTTGAGCTGCAGAACATGTTACAACTTGCTAAACTAAGCTTCCAAGCTGCTTTAGCACGCACCGAGAGTCGCGGCGGACATTTCCGCAGTGATTTTCCCGAACCCAATCCCGACTGGCGTAAAAATATCACCTTTCAAAAGGAGCACTCATGAATCGTTTACTTTTTGCCAATTTAGTAGCACAGGCACTGCTTGAAGATCTCCCAAATGGCGATCTCACCAGTGAAGTAATTTTTGATAGTAATCATCCTGTCGAAGCAGTCTTTCGGGTCAAAGCTCCAGGAGTGGTCGCAGGCTTACCCGTTGCTGCTGAAGTCTTTCAACAGTTAGATTCCTCCAGCAAGTGGGAGACACTGGTCTCTGATGGCAGCAAAGTAAGTCCGCAGACGGTGATTGCGAAAGTCACAGGTGACGTCAAGACTATTTTAGCTGGTGAACGGGTGGCGCTGAATTTTCTACAACATCTCTCCGGCATTGCTACCCAAACAGCACATCTGGTCGAATTAGTCACACCTTATCACGCCAAAGTCGTTGATACCCGCAAGACTACACCTGGTTTACGTCTCCTTGAAAAGTACGCAGTACGTCAGGGTGGGGGCATAAACCATCGTTTCTGCCTCTCTGATGCGGTTTTAATCAAAGATAATCACATCGCTGCCTGTGGTGGCTCGATTACCGAAGCCGTCAAACGCGCCCGTCAAAAGATTCCCCACACTGTCAAGATCGAAGTTGAGACTGAAAATAAAGCGCAGGTACTGGAAGCCTTAGCTGCTCAAGCAGATATTATTATGTTGGACAATATGTCACTGGAGCTCATGACCGAGATGGTCAGACTAATTGACCATCGTGCCCTGGTCGAAGCCTCGGGGATGATTAATGAAAATACCATTCATGATGTTGCCGCCACCGGAGTCGATCTGATCTCCTGTGGATCTCTGACGCATTCAGTGAAAGCTTTAGATATTAGTTTAGATTTTTGATCAAAATTTCTGGAGGACAAAATGAAACATGTATTACTCTTCTTGGCAAATGGTTATGAAACCTTGGAAGCCAGTGTTTTCATTGATGTGATTGGCTGGAATTATATTGACGGAGATAAAAGTACCAAACTTTACACCTGTGGCATCACCAAAGAAGTTAATAGTACTTTTGATCAAAGAACCATTGTTGATTACACAATTGATGAAATCAAGGTTGACGATTATGATGCGCTGGCAATTCCCGGTGGTTTTGTCGAATATGACTTCTATAATGATGGTTATAATGAAAAATTCTTAAAACTAATCCGTGAGTTTGATCAACAAGGCAAACTAATTGCCTCAATCTGTGTTGCAGCCCTGACTCTTGGAAAAAGTGGTGTCTTAACCGGCAGAACTGCCACCACCTATAATAAAAAAGATGGGATTAGACAGAAGGCGCTGGCTGAATATGGAGTAAAAGTGATCAATCAACCAATTGTCATTGATCAAAATATCATTACCTCATGGAATCCTTCTACCGCGATGGAAGTAGCCTTTATCCTGCTAGAAAAGCTGACTAATCAAGCAAACGCTAATTATATCCGAGAAATCATGGGGTATT
>JBFYZC010000126.1:0-4089 GCA_041309705.1 Bacillota bacterium
ATCACTTTTCATCTACAAACGTACAATCTCTGCCTGCGAATTAACAACCCCTTTGGTCGCATTTTTGGTGTCAAAGATCAACTTCGCCTGAGTAGAAATCCATTGATAATCATAAGCAGAGTGATCAGTAGTGATCAAAACCAGATCTGCTTGTTTCAAGATCGTTTCACTCAAAGGAATTGAGGTTATACTGAGATCTCCAGTAGTATACGATGGAATATGTGGGTCATTAACTATCACTCTCGCTTCAAGTGCATTTAATAATTTTAAAATTTTTACCGCTGGTGATTCACGCGGATCATCAATATCTTTCTTGTATGCCAGCCCTAACATCAAAATTCTTGCTCCTTTAAGTGGTTTACCAATCTGATTCAGCAGCTTGGTAATTCGTTCCACTACAAATTCTGGCATTCCATTATTAATCTCTCCTGCAATCTCAATTAGCCGTGTATGATAATTATATTCACGTGCTTTCCAGGTTAAATAGAAAGGATCGATGGGAATACAATGACCACCCAGTCCAGGTCCGGGATAAAAAGGCATAAAACCATAAGGTTTCGTCTTCGCTGCCTCAATTACTTCCCAGAGATCAATCTCCATCTTGTGACAGAGAATTGCCATTTCATTAGCCAAAGCAATATTAATATTCCGAAAAGTATTCTCCAGAATCTTCTCCATTTCGGCTACCTTGGGACTGCTAACACGAAAGATCTCACCTTCTAAAAATTTTTCATATAGCAAAGCAGCAATCTCGGTACAACGAGGTGTCACTCCACCAACAACTTTGGGAGTATTTTTGGTATGATATTTTAAATTTCCCGGATCAATTCGTTCTGGTGAAAAAGCCAAAAAAAAGTCTTGTCCGCATTTCAACCCGGTTCGCTCCAAGATTGGCTGCACTACTTCCTCAGTTGTTCCAGGATACGTGGTACTTTCTAGCACTACTAAAGTTTCAGGATGTAGCCATTGGGCAATTGCTTCCGCAGAATTTACTACATATGAGATATCTGGTTGTTGATATTTGTCCAATGGAGTTGGAACACAGATTGCTACTGCATCCAGCTTAGCAAGTTCTTTATAATCAGTGGTTGCCACTATTTTTCCTTGCTCGACTAATTCTTGCAATTCTTCCGAAACCACATCTCCAATATAATTTTGACCTTGATTAACCAAAGCTACTCTTTTGGCTTGAATATCAAAACCAATTACCTGATAGCCCGCCTTGGCTTTCTCTACTGCTAAAGGTAGTCCCACATAACCCAGACCAATTACCCCAAGCACTGCGGTGCGATTATTAATCTTATCTAATAATATCTGCCCTGGTTGCTGTTTATCTTTTGACATCTTTCTTAGACTCCCAATCTTCAATTTACTTTAATTATATCTTATTTTCTAAAACTTTCAATTTATAACTAAAAATTTTTTGATAAAATATATATTTTCCGAAAGAACTATTTCATTTTATCTTCGCAAAAAATCCTTAATACACTGGATATTTTCACTCGATATAATGAAAGATCTTTACCGCAAAATATATAATTGATCGAAAAAGCTGCCTTAATTATATTTCAGGCAGCATCAAAAATTTATAATAAACCTAAATTCTTTAAAACCTCTTCCATTACTCTAATCTCACTTGGTGAAGCATTTACCAGCGGCAAACGTAACCCTCCCACTTTAAAGCCCAAGAGATTACAGGCTGTTTTCACCATAATCGGATTAGTGGTTAAAAATAAAGCCCGATTAACCATACCAAGTTTAGCATTTATTGTCGCTGCTTTTCCTACTTCACCAGTACGATAAGCCGCAATCATTTCTTGAATCTCTCTGCCGACCAGATGAGCTGCAACACTAATTACTCCAACACCACCCACACTTAAAACCGGTAGGGTCAAAGCATCATCACCACTATAAATTAATAATTCTTTTGGAGCTTTCTCACAAAGCTCACTCACCTGACTAAGATTTCCTGACGCCTCTTTCACTGCCACCAGATTCGGCAATTCAGCTAGCTTCAGCATATTCTCCACCGAAACATTAACTCCGGTTCGTCCTGGAATATTATAAAGAATTATTGGCAATGAAGTATTACTAGCTATGGTCTTAAAATGCTGATACAATCCTTCTTGAGTTGGTTTATTATAGTAAGGTGCAACCAGCATCACTCCATCAACCCCGGTTTTTTCTGCTTCCTTGGTTAATTCAGAGCTTTCTGCAGTATCATAGCTACCTGTCCCGGCAATTACTGTTGCCTTACCCCCCACTGCTTCTACCACTGCCTGAAAGAGCAACAATTTCTCTTTTTTACTCAAAGTTGGTGATTCACCAGTAGTTCCGGCGACTACTACTCCATCTGAGCCTGATTGTACTAATTTGACTGCCAAATCTTGAGCAGCTTGATAATCAACTTGCAAATTTTCATCAAACGGCGTGACCATTGCGGTCAAAACTGAACCAAATTTCACGATCTTAATCCCCTTTCTTCTCTATCCCAATTGAAATTCACAATGTAATGATTGTAAAGCATTACACATATCACTTTGACGAACCAGACAAGCAATATTGGTATGAGAATCAGTCGAATGAAAAATTGAAATCTGTGCTTGCTGCAAACCCTTGACCATTCGCGCCATCACTCCCGGAACACCACGCATTCCAGAGCCTACAATCGCCACTTTAGCAAAACCTTTTTCCACTTTTACAGTTACTGGCAAAGTTCCCAGTAACTCTTCTGCTTTCTCTTTCAAATCTTCTTTAATTATAAAACCAATCTGATAAGGTGAAGCTTGAATCATGTCAACACTAATTCCTGCTTCTGCCATCATTTGAAAGACTTTTAAGACCATTCCATTCTGATTCAGATCTTCAACTGCATTAAGTTTCACCAGTGCCATCTCCGCCAGGTGAGCCAGTCCAGTGACCACACGATCATTACGAATCTCAATTTGGCTGATTGCTGTCCCATCAGTAATCAAGGTTCCCAGATTATCAGAGAAGGTCGAACGGATTCGCAATGGAATTCGTCCTTCCATCGCAATCTCTACGGCACGCGGATGCACTACTTTGGCACCTAGATGTGCCATCTCGCAGACTTCAGCATAATTCATCTGCGCCATCGGACGTGCCTGAGGTACCAAGCGCGGATCTGCAGTCATTACACCATCAACATCAGTATATATCTCTACTACCTCAGCCCGAACTGCCACTCCAAGAGCAGCCCCAGTGGTATCACTTCCACCTCTTCCTAAAGTGGTAATCTCGCCATCACTAGTAATACCTTGGAATCCTGCTACTACTGCAACTCGACCTTCCTCAAGACATTTCAGTAAAACTTCAGGTTTAATCTCAGTAATGCGTGCATTATTAAATTCGCGATCGGTATAGATTCCTGCTTGACCACCGGTAAAGGCTGAAGCATCAATTCCATGTGCCCGTAATGATTGTACCATAATTACCGTAGAAATATTCTCGCCACAAGACATTAACAGATCCAACTCGCGTGGTTGAATATTTTTAGAAACACCACGTGCAAAATTAATTAAAGTATCTGTCGCATATGGATCGCCATTTCGTCCCATTGCCGAAACCACCACTACTACTCGATAACCATTCTCCAACGCCTCAGATACTTTTTTAACTACTGCTTCGCGTGCTTCTGGTTTGGCAACTGAAGTTCCACCAAATTTCTGAACAATTACCCGCATTCACGAGACCTCACTTTCTGCTTTTGGGTAAATTAAATAGATGATAAAACCCCAAAAAGTAAGTCAAATTAGCATTTCATACCAGATATACTGCACGTTAGTGCATCGTGACACTATATCTTGCACGAAATATTTGACTAAATACTTTTTGTGGCATAATCAATATATATTTCCACGCACAAGATATACTGGCATAATGCTTAACACCAATATGTCTTGCGCATAAAAAGTTTCAAGGAAAATATTTATAAAATTCCAAGACAAACTTATGCCCTCTTTTCAAAACCGCAGGCTAGTCTGGATTGGATTATTTTCAAACTATTAATAAGTAACCAGTAATGGTTGGATTTGACGCCCCTCAAGTGCTGCTAGTAATGTCTCTGGA
>JBFYZC010000127.1:0-14177 GCA_041309705.1 Bacillota bacterium
CCAAGTTAAAGTATAATAAAGTATTTGAAGATCTTCAAAATGATTTAATGCCACAGATAGCATACTTACAAACAGCTATGCAAGTAACATCAGAACATGGAAATAATATGTATTTCTTTAGTGGATTATTCAGACTCACTCCAGGAGAATATACTGCCGAAGAAGTTAATAGTGTTGAGCGGAGTATCACGAAAGTATATACTGGTAAATGGACTGTTGATTTTTCAGATGGCTGGAAGCTTACAGTAACTAGAAGTGTTGTTGGGGATAATGATAAAGTTGAAGTAGTGCAAAATTCAACTAATGACGGTAAATTAAATTATTCCACTAAGACAACTTATCCAACTAGATTTATTGTTGATGCAGAGACTGGTACAAATGTAGAGCAATCAATGTCAATTATTATCAAAGATAGTAATATCAAAGTCGCTAATTTAGAAGGAACTCTTAAAGCAGAATTTTGTGCTGGTGGACCGATAGATACTATTGGAGTGTTAAGTGGAAATGGTAAATTAGAGTATGGTGATGATAAATATGTTAGTTTTAAAGGAGAAATGGGAGTTAGTGGTGTTAAAGATGGGCAAGGTTATTTTAAAGGAGAGATTGAAAATAACGACTTACTTATCACCGGAAATATTAATATAAATTATCTAGAAAATGAAAATGGTATCAACGGATGGTTCCCAAAAACAGCAGTCTTTGATGCTAAGATTAGTACCAAAGAGCAAGATCCTTTAATATTAGAAGGAAAGTTGGCAATTGAAGTTGCTAATGCTGCTACTATTAATACCAATACTGATTATTGTGAAAAGAATTGGTTTGACGCAACCCTTAAGTTTTCGGGATTAATGCAGGCTAAGGCTGGTCATTTCATGAAGGCAGATCTGGTAGCTGAAGAATTAAGATATGGACAATATTTGGCAACTTTACTTTATCAATTTAATAATGGTGGAGTTAATCGTAGTTTGAAATTTGAACTTAAAAATTTAAGTGATACAGAATTACAATTAGTAATTGATAGTAGTTATGGTGAAGCAAAAATAACTTTAAACGCTGATTTTGAAGACAAATTTTATAATTCAAGTTATAAAAATGTTAGTGGGAATATTACGGTTGCAGGTAAGGAAGTAGCTACAATTAATAAAGAAATTAATGGATTAAGAATAGCATATAAGGATGGTAGTTTTGAAACATTTTAAATTTTAGTTTTTTATAAATATTTTATAAACACAGTCTTACTTAAATAAAAGGCTGTGTTTTTTATTTCGTCATGCATTAATATAGCTGTTTTTTGGCATCCTTTTTTATAATAGCTTATTTAAAAAGGGGTGAGCAGATGAGTCGTAAACGTAGTCTAAAGAAACGAGTAAAGCAAGTGAAGCGATATCGTGGCATGAGGCTACTTTTAGGGATGATTCTGCTTGCTGGATTTAGTTTGATTGGGGTAGTCTTTTTTAATCCTTTGGTGTGGCGGTTGGATTTAAGAGCGGAATTAGACAAGAATAAAAATGCTTCGATGATTTATGACCGTAGAGGTGAACCGATTGCTAATTTATATGCCAAGAGTCGTCTCTGGGTTTCAATCGAGGAGATGCCAAAGTTATTACCAGACGCTTTTGTTGCTACTGAAGATTACCGTTTTTATCAGCATAAAGGAATTGATCCACGTGGTATTTTACGTGCTTTATATGAAGATTTACGTCAACAGAGCAAAGTTCAGGGTGGGAGTACCATTACGCAACAGTTGGTTAAGAATCTTTTTTTCACTCAAGAGAAGAGCTGGATGCGGAAGATCATGGAGATGGCTTATGCAATTCGGATTGAACAGCAGTATAGTAAGGCACAGATTTTAGAGTTCTATTTAAATAGTATTTATTTGGGGCATGGTACGTGGGGAGTAGCCGCCGCTGCCGCAGTTTATTTTGGTAAACCAGTGCGTGACTTAACTGCCACTGAAGCTGCGATGCTGGCAGCATTAGCTAAAAGCCCGGAATTTTATTCGCCGTTTCGACGTCCAGTAGAAGCTAAAAAACGACGGGATTTGGTGCTGAATTTATTAGAGAAACGAGGCTATTTAACAGCTCAAGCGAGTAGAGAATTAGCTGAAAAACCAGTTGAGACTTTGAAAACTCCTGGTAAAGCATATGTGGGAGCATATTTTGTTGACGCAGTACTTAATCTGCTGCAACAAAAATTGCAGTTGAGTGAGGGTGAGATCAGAAGAGCTGGTTTTAAGATTTACACGACAATGGATCGCGAGAAGCAACAGGTGGCAGAACAGATTTTACAACAGCTACCTTCTGAAAAAGAAGATCGTTGGGGAATTATGCAGCCACAAGGAGCAGTAGTTACCATAGATCCACGTAATGGAGAGGTTTTAGCTTTGTTAGGTGGACGAAAGTATTCTGCTGCTCAGGTTAATCGGGCGATTGAAATTTATCGTCAACCTGGTTCGGCAATCAAACCTTTTCTGTATGCGGCAGCAGTGGAGGTGGGTTATCAACCAGAAACCAAGATGCTGGATCAACCTTTGGAGGTTAAGGTTAATGGACAGATCTGGCGTCCCCAAAACTATGATGACCAATATCGGGGCTTAATTACACTACGTACTGCTCTGGAAGAATCAGTGAATACGGTGGCAGTTCAATTAGTTACGCAATTGGGGGCAGAGAATGTTTTTTCAGTGGCAAAACGTATGGGTTTGGAGAGTTTGGTCGCAGAGGGAGCCTATAATGATCTCGGACCAGCCCCACTTGCCTTGGGAGGTTTAACTCGGGGAGTTAGTCTGTTAGAGATTACTGGAGCATATACAGCTTTTGCTAATCAAGGTATTTTTTCTAAGCCTTATACCGTATTGCGTGTTTATGATCGACATGGCAAACTGGTTTATCGTGAAAAAATGAAACAAGAGCAAGTAATTAAACCAGACACTGCGGTTACTTTGACTTCGATGATGGAAGGAGTAGTCACGCGCGGTACTGGAATTCGTGCCAATATCGGAATTAACGCCGCCGGAAAGACTGGTACCTCGAGTTGGAATACGAATGGTTGGTTTATTGGATACACTAGGGAACTCTTAACTGGGATCTGGATTGGTAATGATCAATCAGATCAGCCATTACAGGCTAAAGGAGTTGCGTTGGGGAGTGGTACTGCAGCAGCACTTTGGGGTGGATTTATGAAAAAAGTTCTGGTAGATGACGCTTCACTTCCCGCCATGAGACCAGTGCCATAAAGATCTGGGTAATATTGAAAGCCCAAGTAGCACCAAACACTCCGAGAAGTGGGGTGAATACGATCAGGCAGCCAACTTTTAAAAGTGTGACCCAAAGGCTAAGCAATAGCAGTTTTTTACTGGCACCAACAGCAATTAAAATGTTAAGATTAAGAATGGCGAAACCTGTAAAAGGCAGACCAATTGATAACAAACGAATCAAGCCTACGGGGGAAAGATCATGATAAAGAGTTTGGGCGATTGGTTCGGCAAAGACTAGGATGATTAAGAATGAACTTAAACAGATTAAGGTAGCAGCGATGTAAAAGAGTGCGACCTTTTCTTTGATGGTTTTAAATGAATTAGTCTTAAAAGCCGCACTAATCTGTGGTGAAAGAACTGCCCCTAAAGGAGCTAAAAGAATTAAAGGAAAATAGGCAACCGGTTCAGCCATACCAGTTAATTGTCCAAAGATTGCAGTGCTTTCTGCAGCTGAATAACCAGCTTTCATTAAAAAATGGGGGATAATTATCCCTTCACTTCCCATGCTTAAGGAACTAATAATTTGGTTTAATAAAAGTGGCCAGGCATAAATAATAATCTGTTGGCGTGGAATGGTTATTTTTTTTGAAGAGGTTGGCTGCGGTGAAAATTTTGGTAAAAAAAGCGCGAGTGTAAAAAAACAGGTGATTTCGCCAAGCATTAATCCAATAATCGGATAGCTAACTAATGTAAATGGTAGTAAATTTGCTAAAAACAGAATTCCCAGCGCAGTAGTGCTGATTTCCACTGTTTGCTCGCTAAGTTCTGAAGTCGCAGTAGGATACATGGCAGAGAAACCTTGAAAATAGCCGCGATAGATTGCAGATAGAGCTGAGAAGGGAATTGCAATGGCGATAATTTTGAGTGATTCTTCAACACGGACATCACTAAAGAGATGATGACTGAGATAGGGTGCGCAGAGATAAAGTGCACTACCTGCAAGGATTGAGAGAGTAGCTGTAAGTTTACTTGCCCATTTTTTAAGTGGAATAATTGCTGCTGCTTCGTGAGTGGCGAGATATTCAGCAATCCATTTCGTTAAGGCTAAAGGCAGACCAAAAGATGCCAGACTACTTAAAAGACGATAGACTGGATAGATCATTTGCATGATCCCTAAACCTTCAGCGCCTATTTGACGAGCGAGCCAGATACGATAGATCGTTCCAGCCAACTGAATAATTAAGCCAGAACCAACCAGATAAAAGAAGTTTTTTAGATTAGGTCGGTTTGGCATTTTAATCCCTCCAGAGCTAATCAGATAATAGAAAAGATTTGACCATATAATTTTATGAACGAAGCAGGAGAATAGACCAAAAGAATGGCTAGTGGATATGAAACTTCTTGATTATTTAAAACGTTAGTATAGAGAGGTAGATTAATAGTTACATTGTAATTATTTTGATAAAAATCATGGAGATGATCAATTGAAACGAAATCTTTTATTATTAGTATTGTTATTCATAATAACTTGCGGGGTTTCATTTGCAGCCTCGCTGCCGAAGAATATTCGTCAGAAGCTAGAGAGTGTAAAGTCGATCTCCACCGTTTATGATTGTAATGGTAAGCTGATTGGAAATCTCTATAATTATCAGCGCATCTGGGTATCAAGTCAAAAAATTGATAAAGATTTACAGCACGCAGTGGTGGCGATTGAGGATCACCGTTTTTATCAGCATAATGGAGTTGATCTAAAAGGGATGACTCGTGCCTTCATCTCAAATCTTACTGGTAAAGGAAATATGCAAGGTGGCAGTACACTTACTCAGCAATTAGCAAAGATTGTTCTGCTGAGCATGGATCGAACTTTGAATCGTAAAATCCAAGATATCAGCTATGCTTTAGAAATTGAGAAGAATTATACTAAAGATGAGATCTTGGAGATGTATTTGAACAGTATTTATTTAGCCCATGGTAATCTGGGAGTTGAGTCGGCAGCCCGTTTTTATTTTGGAAAATCGGCTAATAATTTGAAGATTGAAGAAGCAGCAATGATTGCGGCGATTATTCGTAGTCCTGAGAATTATTCTCCAGTCAAACATCCCGAAATTGCCAAAAAACGTCGTAATCTGGTTTTGAAGAAGATGTATGATTATAAGTATCTAACTAAGAAACAGTATCAGGCGGCAATAAAAAAGCCAATTGTTGTGGTGGGTAAAAAGACAGGTAGTTCAGTTGTTGGAGGTTATTTCTTAGATTATGTGCGTGAAAACATGCTCAAAGAGGTCTATACTGAGGAAGAACTGCGGGTGGGTGGCTATAAGATTTATACTACTTTAGATTTGCAGTATCAGAAGTATGCCGAACAGGTGATGCAGAATCTGCCAGTGGTTAATGGAGCTGCGGTACAGCCACAAGGAGCTTTGATCACACTTGACCCGAAAACAGGTGGAATTTTGGCGATGGTAGGTGGTAAGAGTTATGCCCAAACTCAATATAATCGATCAGTTAAATCCTATCGTCAACCTGGCTCGGCAATCAAACCGTTTGTTTACGCTGCCGCTTTAGAGAAAGGATACACTGCTGCTTCGGTTTTTGAAGATAAGGCGTTAGAAATTCCTTTGACTAATGGGCGTACCTGGCAGCCAACTAACTATGATCATACCTATCGCGGAAAGATTACACTACGCGAAGCATTACGGAACTCAGTAAATACAGTAGCAGTGCAGCTGGTACAGACAGTGGGAATTGAGGCAGTAGTAGAACAGATGGAGCGGATGGGGATTACTAGCTTGGTGAAGAAAGGGGCTAATAATGACTTGAATCTGGCACCATTATCGCTGGGTGGTCTAACCAAGGGAGTGACTCCGCTGGAGCTAGCGGCTAGTTATACTGCTTTTCCGAATCAAGGGAACTATATGAAACCGCTGGCGATTCGTAAAATAACCAATAGTCAGGGTAATGTTTTGAAGGAATTTGTAAATGAGAGTAAACCTGCTTTATCAGCTACCAGTGCTTATATCATGACAATGTTAATGAAGGATGTGGTAGAACAGGGAACTGCCAAAAAAGCACAGCTACCCGGCTGGCAGGTAGCAGGAAAAACTGGTACCTCTAGTGATTACACCAATGCTTGGTTCGTAGGTTATACTCCTAAATTATTAACTGTAGTCTGGTTGGGAAATGATCGGCAAGGAGTTCCGATGAAAGGTAAAGGGGTTAGTATTGGCAGTGCCTATTCTGCTCAGTTATGGTCTGATTATATGAAACAGGTTACCACAAATCAGAAGGCGATTACTTTCCAAGAGCCACCGGGAATTGTTTGGGCAGACGTTAATCCGAATACCGGTCAGGCAGTGCCGAGCTGGATGAAGGGCGATGGTTATAAAGAGGTCTTTAGTAAGGATAATGTTCCCAAGAGTGGTGCTTATAAGATCTGGGATTGGTTCTTTGGGGGCAAAAAAGATAAAAATGATTCAGCTCCGGATGGAGTAGCACCTGATTTAGGGGAAGAGATCCCTCCGGGTGAGGATGAGGTTGATTATTGAGAAATTGGAGGGGAATTCTTGCGTCTTGATCGGTATTTAGCCAATATGGGTTGTGGGACTCGTAGTGAAGTTAAGCAGTTGCTGCGTGCGGGTAAAGTAATGCTGAATGGTAAGAAAGTTACCGATGGTGCAATTGCTATTCAAGCTGGGATTGATAAAATTATCTGTCAGAATCAAGCAGTGGGATATCAGGAGCATTTCTATTTGATGCTCCATAAACCAGCAGGAGTACTTTCGGCAACTGAGGATCAGCGTCAACGGACTGTTTTGGACTTAATTGATCCGAAATATCTTAATAAAGGTCTCTTTCCGGTAGGACGTCTGGATAAGGATACTGAAGGGTTACTGCTTTTGACCAACCATGGCGAACTGGGGCATCGCTTGTTAGCCCCGAAGAAGCATGTTGATAAAGAGTACTTTGTTCGGGTTACAGGAGTGTTAAGTGAAAGTGATCAAATTGCTTTTCAGAATGGGATTTTGCTCGCGGATGATTATCAAACGATGCCGGCAACTTTAAAAATTCTCTCAACCATTGACCCCGCAGAAGCAGTAGTCGTAATCAAAGAAGGAAAGTTTCATCAGATTAAGCGTATGTTTCAGGCATTAGATAAGGAAGTAATTTATTTGAAGCGGCTCAGGATGGGTAATCTGCTTCTTGATCCGCGACTAAAGTCAGGGGAAGCTCGTGAATTAACCGCGATAGAGATTGAGTCTTTGTTGAGTTTGACTGATCTGTTACGGGAAAAAGTAGATTTGACGGAAACCAGGTAATTGGTGTATAATAGAAAGGTATGCATTATTTGCGAAAATAGGAGGTGGATTCTTAATGAAGTTAGTTAAACTTTTAGTGCAAGGAAAATTAGCAGCTACTGTTAAAACCGGTGGTTGTGGTGAGTGTAAAAATTCTTGTCAATCAGCTTGCAAAACCTCATGTACCGTAGGTAATCAGGTCTGTCAGAAATAAGAGGTTTAAGTGTAACAAATTAAGCCATGAATTCATGGCTTTTATTTTTTAATTAGGAGAAAAAATGAAAAATTGGCACTCATTTAAATTATTTGATAAATATTTTTTATTTGATGTACCTTCCAATTCTTTATTTAACATTGAAGCAGCAGTACATCATTATTTGCAAGGAGAAATAACATCATCTGCGGAACGTGAGCAGATCGAGGCAGATTTATCAGAATTAAAAGCATTGGGATATCTTTTGGAAGCACCTGAGCTTGAACCGGAGCTGAAGCTGGATTCGATCTTTAAGGCACTCTGTTTACATATTTCGCATGATTGTAATCTCCGTTGTCAGTATTGTTTTGCCGATACTGGTCCTTTTGGTGGGGATCGCGAGCAGATGAGTTATGAAGTAGGGCAAGCTGCTCTAGATCTGCTCTTGAAAGAGTCAGGTAAGCGCGAACAGCTGGAGGTAGATTTTTTTGGAGGCGAACCGCTTTTAAATCTGGAAGTAGTTAAACAGTTAGTGGCTTATGGAAGAGAGGCTGCCACCGCAGTTGGGAAAAGAATTAATTTTACCCTGACTACTAATGGAATCGAACTTGATCAAGCTGCACAAGCATTTTTGAATGAAGCTGGAATCCAGATGGTTCTTTCGCTGGATGGTCGTCCGGAAGTAAATGATCGCTTGCGTGGTGCTAATTGCTACCAAAGAATTGTACCCCGTTTTCAAGAATTAGTCGCGGGGCGTAACCAGCAAAATTACTATTTGCGTGGTACTTATACGGCATATAATCTTGATTTTACTAATGATGTTCGCCATCTATATGAGCTGGGATTTAGAGAAATCTCATTAGAGCCGGTGGTGACTACTGCAGGTGACTATCAATTAAAAATGGAGCATCTGCCCTTGATTGAGCAAGAGTACGAAAAATTAGCTGCTTATTATTTAGAGCGCAAGTTGGCAGGCGATCCCTTTACCTTCTTCCATTTCGAGGTTAGTCTGGAGCATGGTCCATGTTTGCCAAAGCGGTTGACGAGTTGTGGCGCAGGATTCAATTATTTTGCAGTTACGCCGCAAGGTGATCTCTATCCATGTCACCAGTTTGTCGGACGTACTGGATATAAAATGGGCAATGTCCGAGAGGGGATTACTCAAAAAGAGCTACGTCAAGAATTTGGTAGTACCACCCTGTATCAGAAAAAGGGCTGTGCCGAATGTTGGAGTCGTTTTTATTGCAGTGGTGGCTGTCATGCCAATGCGGAACTTTTTAATCAATCGATCTATCATCCGGATGAGTTAGGCTGTGCTTTGCAGCGGAAACGTCTGGAATGTGCCCTGGGGATTAAAGGAATTTTGATGGAACAAAACGTGTAGAGACGCACAGCGGTGCGTCTCTTTTTTAATGTTCGCACAGTAGTGCGTCTTTTTTTATGTCAAAAATTCTTTTTACTAAGCAATCTTTTGCTCTCCAGGGCAAGCCAGATCGCCAGCGGAATTATAATTCGAAATGGAAAGAGAAATGGAATTAAGATATCTTGAAATTTTAAGAGATCGGTAGTGTTGTTCAGGAAATTATAGCTCAGGGTAATAATGATTAGAACAATTGGTGTGGCAAAAGTTCCATGATCTTTAACATTAAAGAGTCGGGTGAAGATTTTTAAGATACTAAAGATTGAAAAGCAGATTTTAATAAAACTGCTGAGCAGCAGATTTGTATAGGGGATATTCTCAATATGAGTAATCAAGTTTTTGATATTTAAACGGGCAAAAGCATCAAAGCAGGGAAAGAGCTTTTCCGACGCTATTTTACTACCAAGAACTGGAATGATAAATGTGAAGATCGAGAGGATCATGAAACCACCAAGGATTAGACTGATCAGATAGACCTTTGAGGGGGAAGTCTTAAAGCTAAAGGTATCTGCAAAGAGCATGATCTCTAGAATAGTGCCTAAAGGAGAGATGAGCAGTGCCAGAGCTCCTTTGAGCACCGGGGGAAATCCCTGGGCTAAAAATGGTTGCAGATGCTCAAAGTTCATCTGAGGGATAAGTGCCAGCAGTAAGAGTAATGTACTGGGAATAAAGATTAGTAGAAAGAGTGCCGCAATTTTAGTAAGGATCTTAAATCCAAGTTTGGTAAGATAGATCGTGAGAAGGCATGGTAACCAATAGAGGAAGCTTTTAGAAGTATCGTGCAAAGTTATCATGATAAAGGTGATTAAGGAGTAAATAAAATACAAGCTCATAATAGTCAGAGGAATCAGGAGCAGTGCATAAACGAGCTTAGCAGTAAACTTTCCCAAGTTCTGCGCAATGATCTGATAGAGATCCTGCTGGGGATAGCGAATCTGTAAGCGTGCCCAGAAGAGATAAAAGGGAATTGCTAGCACTAAACTGAAAAAAATGCTCAGCCAGGCGTCTTTCTGAATGATTAAATTTTGAAAAGAGATGATGGCACAGCCATTTAAGACAAACATCACACCCAAGAATTCTTGTGTCGAAGTAGTTTCACGTTTCAAGTTCCAACCCCGTTTTAGAGATAGTATCAGCAGAAAATGGTTCAAATATGCTTACTATTGCTTGATTTTTTTAAAATTAATTAACACAAGTATATTTAGCTCTATTAATGATAATAATATGTTTTGTACGAATTTATATTTTATTATGAATCAATCTGGATATTTTTTGGAAAATCTAATTTACCAGAAAATATCTGGATTATAGGTGGAGCAATGTTTAAATTTATTAAAGCACTTTTTACAAAACAAAAAGACAAATCTAAAACAGCAGCTAAAGAGAGCCTGAAATTGAGTAAATCTTTAGCCAAAAATCTGCAAATGTTTCGCGAATTATTGCAGGGTGATGATCTGGTGGTTTTTCGAGAATTCACCAATCAACATTACCCCGAGTGTAAGTTTGGCTTAATCTTTGTCAATGGTTTAGTGAATGATGAGGCAATTAATGAGAATATTATTGCACCTTTAATGGAGTTTTCCGGAATCCAAGCTTTGAAAGAGAAGTCGCTGGATCTATTCTTGAAAAAAACCTTGATTACTAACAAAGCAATTAAAGAGACTGACATCAATAAATTGCTAAGTGAGGTCTTGTATGGTTCGACGCTTCTTTTAGTAGAAGGAGTAAATGAAGCACTTCTTTTTGATACTACTGATTTTAAGTATCGCAGTATTACCGAGCCGATTGCAGAGTCTGTACTGCGTGGACCTCGGGAGGGTTTTACGGAAGCTATTTTAGTGAATATTAGTATGATTCGGCGACGTTTCGCCTCGCCGGAGTTGAAGTTTAAGCTAATGAAGATAGGTAAACGGACGCAGACAAGAGTCTGCCTCTGCTATCTGGAGGGGGTTGCCAGTCCTAAAATAGTTGCTGATGTAACTCGTAAACTACAACAGATTAGTATAGATGGGATTCTGGACTCAAACTATCTGCAGGAATTAATTAAAAATGAAAAATTCACTATCTTTCCGATGACTTACTCGACCGAGCGACCAGATGTAGCTGTTGCCAAGCTGCTGGAAGGGCGGGTGGCGATTCTGGTTGATGGCACTCCTTATGTACTGACAATGCCTTGCTTATTTATGGAGTTTTTTCAATCAAATGAAGATTACTATACTAATTTTATCTTTGCTTCATTTAATCGCTTGCTCAGATATGTAGGCTTTTTTATAACGACCAGTCTGCCGGGGATCTATATTGCTTTAACCACCTATCATCAGGAGATGATTCCGACCCCGCTACTTTTAAATATTTCTGCCGCACGTGAGGGAGTTCCTTTCCCTACGGTAATCGAGGCATTGTTTATGGTTTTAATCTTTGATCTTTTACGTGAGAGTGGGATTCGACTGCCCACGCCAATTGGTTCAACAATCGGTTTTGTGGGGGCGATTATTGTTGGACAATCATCAGTGACGGCACGAATGGTCAGTGCCCCGATCGTGATTATTGCCGCGATTACGGGTATTTCTAATTTTTTATTACCAAAAATGCTTGGTTCCTTAACTTATATGCGCTTGTTTCTTTTAATACTCTCTTCTGTTTTGGGACTTTATGGATATGTTTTTGGCGTGATTGCGATTATGATTCATTTAATGTCCTTACGTAGTTTTGGTGTTCCTTACATGAGTAATCTAGGCTCACTTAAATATCAGGAGATGAAAGATACAATCATTAGGGCTCCCTGGTGGCAGATGCTAGAGCGTCCCAGATTAATTGCTGAGCTTGATCCGATCCGTCAGGAGCAGACCCAACAGCAAGTAGAGGGTGAAAATGAAAACTAAACTTTTTCAAATGATAATCATCATTCTCTTCTCTTTAAATCTTACCGGCTGCTGGAATTATGTCGAGATTAATGAGAAGTCTTTTATTCTGGCGACGGCACTTGATTATCTGCCAGAGCAGAGTGAGTATTTAGAGACAGTCGAGATCGGTACGTCAATCGCAGTTGGAGAGAGTATTACTCTTAAAGGAGAAGTTTTTCAATGTACAGGAATAACTGTGTTTGATGCAACGCGAAATTTAATTACAATATTGGGGGAGAAGATTCTCTGGAATCATGTTCAGGCAGTGATTATTGGTCAATCAGTGCTGGCGGAACCGAACCACTTGATTGGTTTGCTGGATTTTCTGCGCCGAGATGCGGAGCCGCGTGAGGATCTGTATTTAATGTTGTCGAAGGAAAAAACTGCGGCTGAGATACTGACTGCGCTCGCACCAAAGAGTGACGAGATAGTTGGATTTAAGCTCCAAAATATTTTTCAAAATCAGAATTATCTCTCTAAATATAAAGCAGTACCATTATGGGAATTTATAGATAAATTAGCTTCTCCAGGGGTTGAACCGGTATTGCCGACGTTAAAAGTATGGACGACCCGCGGGAAAAAAGTGATTGTGGTTGATGGAATGGCAGTTTTTAAAAAGACCGCACTGCAAGGCTATCTTGACCAAATGGAGACCAGATATTTTTTGTGGATCACCAATGCAGTAAAGGGCGGCGTAATTCCAATCCAGACTAAAAGTCATGGTGAGACTGCTCTGCTTACACTGGAGATTTTTCGGAGTAATACCGAGACTAAGCCAGTCTATCAAGCAGGAAAATTAGTGATGCAGCTCAAGATTAATACTACGGTAGGTCTTGCTGAGCTGGGAACGGCGATTGATTTTACCTCAGAAAAGCAGCGTGAACAGTTACAAAAAGATGCGGCACGTACGATTGAGCGGAGGATTAGCGCTTTGATTCGTAAAGTACAGGATGAATATCAGAGTGATATCTTTGGTTTTGGGGAGGTTGTCGCGCGTAAAATGCCCAAGCTCTGGCAGCGTCTCAAGTCTGATTGGACAACTTCTTTTGTAGATTTGCAAGTAGATGTACAGGTGCAGCTGGAGATCAAAGGAAGTGCGACCATTGCGAAACCAGTGCAATTGGAGGAGTAAATTGTGCTTTTTCTGGTAATTATCGGGTATCTGGTGCTTGGAATCCTGGAGATTCCACCATTAATAAAAAAGCAACAAACTAAAGAATTAGTACTCTACTCAGTCTTTTTCACCCTTGCTTTTGTCTTAAGTATCTTGCTGGTTTTGGGAGTGAATCTTCCCAGCCCGGCGAAGATGCTCGAAAGAGTTGTAACTACGTTCTTGGGAGTAAAGGCATGAAAGGTATTTTGCCGGGGTGCTTGCTTTTAACACTCTTAGTCTGTTCGGGTTGCTGGAATTATCAGGAAGTTAATGAAAGACTGATTGTGCTCGGGGTAGCGATGGATTATGATGAAGCGCGGGAGGATTACGAGTTAACAGTAGAGGTTGCCATGAAACAAACTGCGGAAGGATTTGCGTCAGAATATTTTAATGACCGAGGGAAGACGATCTTTGATGCCATTCGTAATCTGATTATCAGCAGTGAACGTAAACTGTACTGGGGTCAGATAATGGTGATTGTTATCAGTTCGGAGCTGGCACGACGTGGCGTGATTCCTGTACTGGATATGCTCTTTCGCGGGTATGAGACTGGCTCGGAAACGAAAGTTTTAGTCGCCAACGAATCAAAAGCTGCCCGAGTTTTTAATGTTAAACCTCATCTTTCGGATCGCACCGTCTCCTATAATCTCTTTGGAACACTAGAATCCGAAAAAAGTGTTTCGCTCTTCCATGCGATGCCGATCTGGGAGTTTGTTAAGACCTACCGCCAAGTTGGCAGCGAGCCGGTGCTTCCACTGGTAACAACAGCGATGAATGTGAATGTTGAACGGAATATCATTGCCGGAAATGCAGTTTTTAAAGCAGATCGGATGGTCGGAAGCTTGACTCCAGTGGAGAGTAAATATTATTTAATTGTCAGCAATCAATTATTAGGCGGGCTCTTGGTGGTGAATGTCAATCCACCAGAGCAGACACCAATCATGGTAACTTTGGAGGTTTTTGACTGTCAAACCGAGTCTCAACCAAGTTATCGGAATAATCAGCTAGAGATGCAGA
>JBFYZC010000128.1:0-6449 GCA_041309705.1 Bacillota bacterium
CGATCTGCCAGAAGTCCTGGGGCCAGTTCATGATCACCCAGATTACTTCAAGTTCTGCTGGAGTAAGAGGATTATGCTGATGATAGATTTCGAGAATATAACGGGCTACTCCGAGTTCCCAGTGTTGGTGGCGGAGGTTGCGCAGGATCAGATTAATCAGGTCGTGAATCCGTAGGTCGCGCAGGCAGTATTCGTAATCAATCAAAATTAACTGTTGGTCATTGGTACGAAGCAGGTTGCGGGCGGAGTAGTCGTGATGACAGAAACTTTGAGTGGTGGCAGCGACGGTTGCCACTTCAGGATAGGGTGCGGCGAGTAGACTCTGGTAGCTCGCGACTGCCTCCTGATAGTAGCTTTCGAAGTATTCCAGATATGTCTGGCTGAAATAGGTTTCTTCCTGTGCGGCAAGAGTGGCGAACTGCTCCAATTCTTCCAGACGAGTCTGGAACTTCTCGCGCCAGCCCCACCATTCAGTACGGTAATTGGCTTGGCTGGGGGTGAATCCGGCAGCAGACTGATGGAATTTGGCGAGATACTCCACCGCTGCCTGCAGGTCACTGGCGCGACGAAAATCTAGCTCGGTACTGTCGAACCAGTCGGTCATCAAATAGAGCTGATCTTGATATTCGACCCAGGGGACGCCAAAAAGGCTTAATCTGAGACGTGGTAGAGGAGTTAGTCCGCGTTGCTGTAGATATTCTAAAGCCTCGTAAATGAAAGTGAGGGCAGCTTGATCAAACCGGGTCAGCTTGAGATATTTGCTCCCCTGATCGGTTTCGAGCTGCCAGACTTTGCGACAGGAGTTGATCTTTTTTAATTGAAGACCATATAAGGCGGCAATCTCATGGAGTGCTGCCTCAGAGGGTAGTGCTAATCGATTACACATCCCGGATGACTCCTTGTCATTGATATCTCTGAAAGTCGTTTTGAAAATGGGTAAAATTCTTCCGTTCTTTAAGTAGTTTCTCGAATTTGTGGGTTAATCGTTCCGGACTGCGTCGGTCGCGCTGTTCAAAGTAGCGGCTGGACATGCGCCAGAATTTTTGCGGGAAAGAGAGTACTGACTGCATCACCTGAAATTCTTCTCGGGAAAAGGGCTGAATTTGCTGATAAGCGGTGAGCATCTGAGAAAAGACCTCGAACTTCCAGTGATGCTTCTTTAAGACGCGACGGGCGAATTTGATCAGGTCAAGGATGGGCATTTCCAGACGACAGCTGTCAAAGTCGATTAGGTAGATCTGTTTTTCCGGAGTGAGAATAAAGTTGCGTGCTGCCGGATCACCATGCGCAAATGGTCTGCGGAGCTGATATGCGGCGACCAGCTCGGGATAGGGGCTTTGCTCTAACAGTTGGATGGCGTTAGTGGCAAGCGGTAGATAGTAATCAATATTTTTTAAATATAACTCTGCAAAACGATCGCCTGGCATTTGAGCGGCGATCTTTTTATATTCCAATAGCTCTTGAGAGCGTTTGACGAAATTTTTGGAGCATTTCCCGACACGCGAACGGAGTTTGGTCTGGCTGTGTGGCGTGAACCCTCTGGAATAAAGATGAAACTCGGCGAGCACCGCGGTTGCTTGAGCTAACTCGCGTTCAGAACGGAGCTTGCATTGTTTCCCGTCAATCCAATTAAAGAGGGTGTAAGCGGCAGTGCCATCATCGACATAGGTCTTCCCGGAGAGGGTTTTGATCAGGGGTGTCATCTTTTGAAACCCATTTTGCGAGAGATGCAACACTGCCTGATGTACAAAATCAAGCTGTTTAGGGTTTAAAGGCGAGACCTTGAGGTTTTTGACGCCTTGATTGGTCTCGATTCGATAAACATCTTTAACCTGTTCGGCGCGATAGAGTTCGAGCCCCCAGGCAGAGGTGATTTCTTTCAGATCAGGCATTGTTTCTTCCTCCTAGTAATTTAGATGCTGGATGCTTCCAGCTTCTAGCCTCTAGCTCGCTCGGCGTTGGTGATCTCCCAGAGGCGGTGGGCGAAATATTTTTCGTGGCGAGGTAGGTTTTCGCGATAGCGTTGGTGACAGAAACGCCAAAAGTGGCGTGGAAAAGCGACTAAATAGGGTAGAATTTGGGTTTCATTCTCATTCAAAGGACGTGCGCTTTGATAGCCGGATAAAATGGCGGGACTGACCCAATCAGCCCACTGGTTGAGCTGTAAGGCACGCCGCATCAGGTTGGCAAGCTCGAGCAGGAAGAAGCCGCGTCCGGCAAATTCGAAATCAAGCAGATAGCATTGATTTTGATAGATTAAGATATTACGCGGGGCGGGGTCATGGTGACAGAATCCTGCCGGGAATTTTACTTTCTCTAAAGGCAACAGAGCTTGATAACAGGTATTTGCCTGGGTTAGAAAGTGTGTGCTCCAGTTTAAAGTCTGACGGTCAATCCGATTGTGCTGGAATTGCTTTAGTTTAGTAATTGTTTCTTCCAGAAAGGTAATTTGCTGCTCCCAATCCTGTATCAGATGAACGAGTGGTTCGGATGTGCAACTATCAAGCGTGCTGGCAGTCTGATGCAACTTGCCGAGGAGGGTGGCGCTTTTGCTGAGAGCAGCAGTAGTTTTAAAATCAGGATGTTCTCCATGATACCATGGGCTGAGTGACCAGAATCTTCCGGCGTACTCCCAGAAAAACTCTCCTTGGCGATTGGCAAGCAAAGGAATGAATTGTGTAAATCCAGCTGATTGAAGCATGGTGAGAGTGTTGGCAAGGGCAGTTAGCTCTGTAAGAGGACGCTGGAATGCTTTTAAGACATATTGCTCTGTAGGGGTGGAGACTTTCCAGATTGAACCAGATGATTTGAGATCTGGCTCTTTCAGGTGATAGCTCTCTTTGAGAATCTGGAGCAGTGCTTGCTGCAACATGAAAAATCCCCCCTTGCTGAGTTTTTCTTATCCCATCATCTAATTAAACCCCAAAAATACTTTTTGTGGCATAATCATTATATGTGCCTTTTGCCTGAAGTGTTTCATGAAAATTTAAAATGTAAAGTATATATTTTCCGAAAGATCTATTTCATTTTATCTTCGCGAAAAATCCCTAGTACGCTGGATATTTTCACTCGATATAATGAAAGATCTTTACCGGAAAATATATATATACCATAGTTCCCAATGCTCTCTTTCTGGAATAGGATAGTCTGAGGTGATGACGATGGGCTGTTCTTTCAGAAGAACGAAGTTTCCGTATTGTAAACAGATTCTCTTTTTGGTGGCAATTGTTTTGGAACTTTTGAAAGTAATCTTTTTTCCCAGTCCGTTTGATCTCTTGGTCTTGATTATTCTGATTATTCTCTTGGTACTCTTTTATGGTAATGAATTCTGTTAAGCGCGGCTCAGCTGAGAGTTGGCGTAATGAGTTGCAAACGGTAGTACAACAAGGTTATGGTTTGAGTGCGGAAATTTCTTGTTGTCGCGGAGTCTATCTCCTCCAAACTGACTTGGGTGAGCTGGTTTTGAAGCGAATGCGTACCGGAACAGATCGTTCCTATTTGATCGGGAAACTCTTGGAGCAAAGTCATTCCGATGGGCTGTTGCCACAGTTGATTTCGACTAAATATGGCGGGAGTTATTTCTTTCAAAACGGGAATCGTTACTTATTAACTACCAAGCTCGCGGGGCGGGAAGGGGATTATCTTAATTTTGAGGATTTTCTCTCTGCCTTGCATGGAATGAGATTGTTCCATGCAACAGCTGCGCCATTAATTGCGACTGATCCTGCTTGGCAAGTAATTAAATTTTCGGTCGTCGCTCTCTGGCAGTGGCGGTTGCGCGAACTGCTGGTCTGTCGTCGTTTGGCACAACATGATTCAAGCGAATTTGGTAAGCAGTACTTGAGCAGATGGGCTTATTTTTATCTCCAAGCCTCGCTGGCACTCTCGCTCTCTCAGCTACAGCGTATTCAATCTGAACCACGACTCTGTTATCATGACTGGGCGTGTCATAATCTGTTGCTTGATCAAGGTAGAGTTGGTCTCTTTGATTTTGAGTATCTGATTCTGGATGTTGGGGCGCATGATCAGGCGAATCTTTTGGGGAAATATTTGCGTCTTTATTCTTATGATGAAGTGAGATTTGCCCAGGCGATGCAAGCCTTGCGGGATAATTATCCTTGTCGTGCAGCAGAGAGGCAATTATTGCGGGCTTATTTGACTTTTCCGTATGACTATTGGATGCTGGGACGCCAGTATTATCTGGAGCGACAGCCATGGGCATTAAAACACTATTGGCAGCAATGGCGACGCAAAATCGAAGTGGAGCCGCAACGTGCTAGAGTTTTAAGTTGGTTGCGTGATTTTTAGGGGGATTAATGATGAGATTGAAAGAAGCAGAGCGAGGAGAATATCAATCAGGGCGCTGGTTGACAATGGATCTGCATATTCATTCAACTTATTCGCGTGAGGCATTACAGCCAACAGAAATTTTAGAGTATGCTCAGACGCAACTGTTGGATGCTGTCGCTATTAGTGATCATTATGAAACCCAAGGGGTTGTTGAGGCACGGGATTGGTTAAAGAATCATCCTTACCATCCGCTTTGTTTAACAGCGCAAGAGGTCTCTGCCGGAGAGCATTTTCATTTTGTGATCATTGGCGGGCTGGCAGGGCAGAATCTTTTTCGACGGAAGAATTTAATCAAACAGCTGGAAGTGCATCATCGAGCAGGTGGGGTGGTGATCATGGCGCATCCTTGGACGGCGATTCATAATAGCTGGGTAGCGGGGTGTTTGAAAGAATTGTTAGCTGAGAATCTGCTGGATGGAATGGAACTCTGTAATGCTTCTTTGATGGAGATGTCCAGTCGGGCAGGGGGATATTTAAAATCATTATGGGAAGAATGGGTAGTACCTTATGGTTTGGGAATTACCGGAGGTTCAGACTGTCATCAATTAAAACAGCATCGTTATCCGGGAGCAGGACGGACTTATCTGAAGGTGGTTTTGCCAGGTGAGGCAGGAATTATTGAGGCGTTACGCGCTCGACGGATGGTGGGTGGAGTCTTTAGCGAACAGCTTTTGGGCTTTGACTGGGGTGAGCCAGGTAAATCTCTATTGATAGGGCTTGATCCTTGGTTGAATGAGTTGCAAAAGTTGCGTGATCAGGTAAAAGCTTATCTGGATGGTTCTTTTTATTTGAATCCGGTCACTTCGCGTTTGCTTTCTGCTCTTTTAGCTGCAGGTCATTATCAGAGAGCGATTGATCTCTTGGCGGAAAAAGCTTAATACTATTAGCCTTATCAAAAAATGCTGTTGATAAAAAAGAGGATTTGGAATGGTTGTGGAGAATCATCAATAAAAAGTGGAGACAAGTGGAGTAAAGTGGTGCAAATTTCATCAAAGAACAAGAATTAACTAAAGGTTGTGCAGACCATGTTTATGGGTGAGTACCAACATTCTTTGGATGAAAAAGGGCGACTGATTATTCCGGCGCGCTTTCGTGAGGATCTGGGTGAATTGTTTATTATCACTCGAGGTCTAGATCACTGTCTTTTTGTTTATCCACTCTCACAATGGAAGATCCTTGAGGAAAAAATTCGCGAGCTTCCCACTTCACATGCGGAAACTCGCTCATTTGTGCGGATGTTTTTCTCTGGTGCGGTTGAGACTAATCTGGACAAGCAGGGTCGGGTGGTGCTGCCGCAACATCTTCGTGAACATGCCAGAATTCAGAAAGATGTCTATGTGATTGGTGTCTCCAGTAAAGTGGAGATCTGGGCGAAGGATAATTGGGAAAGCTATGCAACACAGGCACAGCAATCGTATGAAGCAATTGCCGAGAGTATTATTAATATAGGAATTTGAACTGAGGTGCAAGAAAAAAGTGCCTGAATTTTATCATATATCAGTACTTTTAGATGAAGCAGTCGCGCAACTAGCAATAAAACCAAACGGGGTGTATGTCGATGCTACCCTGGGCGGGGCGGGACATTCATCGAAAATTGCTGCTGCTTTAAATTCTGAGGGTAGATTAATCGGGTTTGACCAAGATCGAACTGCGTTGGAGACAGGAGCGGTTAAGCTTGCCACTGTTAAACCAAGCGTCTCTTTGGTAAAAAGTAATTTTTCTAATTTAAAACTGGAATTAGCACGCTTAGAGATTGATGCCTTGGATGGAATTCTCTTTGATCTAGGAGTATCATCACCACAGTTTGATCTGGAAGAGCGTGGTTTTAGTTATCGTCATGATGCTCCCTTGGATATGCGAATGGATCAAGAAAGTGAACTAACGGCAGCTAAATTAGTAAATTATGCTCCGGTAGAGGAATTAGCGCGGATTTTTTGGGAGTATGGTGAAGAACGTTATAGCAGGCGAATTGCAGCTTTGATTGATAAACATCGTCAGCAACAGATGATTACTACAACTGGTGAACTGGCTGAGCTGGTTAAACAAGCAATCCCAGCTGCGACACGGCGAACTGGTCCACATCCGGCACGACGTGCTTT
>JBFYZC010000129.1:0-5085 GCA_041309705.1 Bacillota bacterium
GCAACTGGGGTTTTCATGTCCTGCCAGTGGCGCGTAAATATGAACAGCTTCATCTTGGCAATAAGAAATTTTTTGCCTTTGAGAATGATCTTTCAGAGTTAGATTTTTTTGACGGTTTGAAATAAATGTATCGTGAGGTGTAGTCATTGTTTAGAACTATCTTTCCAATCTTTAGTAAAGGTCGGATTTTAAAAACCGAGATGCTGGAAGAATTGCGGGATTATCCACGTGATTTTTTCAAAATTTATTTTGAAAATTATGCCAATGGAATTATTGCCGGAACGCGATTACAGGTCTGTGCTGACGAATTAATCGTACATCAGGGAGTGATTAAGTTTAATGGCAAGCTCTATCTCCATTTAGATGAGTATCATCTCCCCTATCAGCAGGCAAATCGGGAAATGTTACTGAAGATTAGATTTTTAGAGCAGAGTGTCGAGAATGATTTTCTGCTTGATCAGGCGGAGATTTATCTCGATGATCAGACAACCTTGCACCAGAATGAGCTGGAGTTGGGTCGCTTTAAGCTGCGTGAAGGGGCGATTTTGCGTACTGATTATACTGATTTTCATGATCTTGCGACAGAGTACAATACGATGAATATCATCAATGTACCCTATGCTTGCTCGGGAGCAAGTACCCTCAGTCCGTTGGTGTTGCAGTTCTTTGCCAAAATAGTCTTGCGCAGTAATACGGATAGCCCATTGGACATTGGTTTTGCGATGCAATGTCTCAATAATGAACTGGTGCGACGGGATCTGGTCTCTTATTATGTTGCTAACCGTTTGGGAGTTCCCAATCAGAGCTATACCAATCATGAGCTCTATAAGCATCTGACCACGATCATTCGGGAGATTGAGGGCGGAGTCCGACGCAAGGTGGAGAATCGTTCACGTAGTCCGCGAATGATTGTTGATTAAGAAATGAGGGAAGCAAGATGGAGAAGTCAGAGGCATTAGCGGAGTTTTATCAGCAGCAGGTGGTTTTGAAGAGTCAGGAAAAACTGGAGCAATTAAAGAATTACTGCCAAACAAAGCATGGAGAACTGGCAAAAGAGATGCGAGAGGCATTTCGCAAGCTCTGCCTGAAAACGAAAACAATGCAGGAAAAAGAGGGCAAAGGAGCAATCGCTTCGTTTGAATATCTGCTGCGCCGAGTTGACCTGGTGAACCGTCGTTATGTGTATCAGGTGGAAGCACTGGATAAGCGTTGGCTCGATGATCCGGTGCGTTGTCGCGTCGAGTATGATGTTAGCTGGGCGTTTAAGTTTCTGGAGGAGTTTGAGACCGAGCTATTAGCAGAAACTAAAGCTTACCTGAATCAGATTACGCCGCTCGACATTGAAGCCTGGAAGTTAAAAGAGATTACCAAGTATCATGAGGTGATCTGTGAATTAGCCGAAGTGGCTCTAGTAAATCTAGGGGAACTACCAGAGTTCCAAGCAGTCAATAAAGAGTTGCTGGTGGAAGTGATTATTGCAGAGTATAAAATGCCAATGAGGATTCTATATAAAGAAGATCATCGGATCAAGGATTCACGCCAGATTAAACGCTGGCTGGAGCTGAAAGAAGAGTCATATCGGCATGAGATTCTAAAGAATCTGGATCTTTCTGAGGGTGATTATGCGGAGATTCGTCTTAATCGGGGCGATCTGAGTGGGAGCAGTCTAGTCCAGAGTGATCTGAGTCAAGGAATGTTTGTCAAGACGAAATTTCAGGGCTGTGAGGCGGATGAGGCTGATTTTCACGAAGCAGATCTGCGGGAGGCTGATTTTCGTAATGCTTCACTGGTTCGAGCCAACTTTCGAGGAGCTTATCTGAAAGATGCTTGTTTTGACGGGGCAAATCTGATGGGAGCTAATCTCTCTGGTGCTTACCTTGGAGGAGCTACTTTTGTGGGCGCAATCATGAATGAGGTGATCTTTGAGGAGGAGGAAGAAGCTGATTTTGAGATTGAGCCGGATGAGATAGAGGAAAGCTGGGATGAAGCGGAGTCTGAGGATGGAGATGATCAGTTGTGAGTGAGGCGTATGTAGTCGCTGGAGCCAAGCTAAAATGTTCCTGTGGTAATCAGGAGTGTACCTTTCAGCCCAGTGATCGAGGAATTACGGTGGATGAAAAGATTCAGGGGACGAATATGGATTATCAACCACAAAATATTGCAGGTTTTGGGATGTGTAAAAGTATGAGCAATCCTGCGGTAGCTGCGGCGACGGCTAGTAATTTTGGGGTATTGCAGCAGATGCCCTGTCAGCCGGTTTTGTCACCCTGGGTGAATGGGAAGACCAATCGAACGGTAGCTGGTTTGCCAGCAGTGGTTGATTCTTCACAGGTACTCTGTGCCTATGCTGGAGTGATCAAAGTAGTGGATTGTGGTCAGGATCTGGAGAATAATGGCGGCAAAAAGTATCAGGATCGCAATAGTGTCCGCGAGGCAAGCAAGCAGCCGTCACCAGCAATGGCGAAGCAGCAGCAGTTAGCAAAAACAAGTAAGCAGGCGGGTGATCAGCATGATGCAGCGTTACCCAGAGATACTGAGTAAAATAACTAGAGAAGAAGTGAGTGGCAATGAAACGTTACTACATTTTAGAGTGTGATCTTGAGCCGGAATTTTTGCAGATCAGCATTCCTGCGGAAATAGTTCTGGACAGAAAAGCAGTGTTAAATGGAGAACTGCAGTATCTGAATGATAATCCAGCAGAGTTTTATTTCGCGGATGAAGCAGCACTTGAACCCTGGTACTATGAAGAGCCGGGTTTGTGTAAAGTAGATGAACTCTATTTATTCTCAGAGGGAATGATTGATCTTTTGGCTGATGCCGAAGTGGAGAATCTTTTTTTGAAACCAGTCTTTCTGACGCTGTCAGCAGAAGCTAAAGAAACAGAAGAAGATGAGGATGAAGATTTAGCCAAAGCCTTTGCCAGTGACGATGAAGCTTATTTCCCCTACTATCTGCCAGCAATTAAACCACTAGATGCAGTACTCTGGAATCAGAGCAAGTTTGAGAGTGTTGGGCAGAATGGGGAAAAGAAGCTAACCGGAAAGTTCTACATTGACCAGCAGAAAGTGGGAAATTTTAAGATCTTTCGGCTGAAGAATGTCAGCAATAATTTCTGGATTGTTGATCAAGAGATTAAAGAGTTGTTGGAAGAGGCGATGCTGCTCGGAGTGGCTTTAGTTGAAACTTCAGCATATGAAGGTGAGGTGCGCTAATGGACTATTTTATTCTACGACAGGATACACGCCTGACTAATATGGTTGAGCCCCAAGGAATCTTAAATCAGATTGATAAATATGCTTATAAAAATGATGAACGTCAGTATTTTAATAAAGATGCCATTGCTTGTTATGTCAAAGAGAAACCGTTAAACGATTACGGTGACTATCTGGAGCGTCCCTTGCCACTTGTTTCGGATAAATTAAAGTATTTACTGGAGGAAGAGGAGCCACGTTGTTTTTATAAGCCGGTTGCTTGTATTGATCTCAAGAGAATCCGTCAGGATGTTTACTGGTTAATGATGCCTTTGAAGCTTGATTGTCTCTCCAAGCAGACGGAGTTTAACAAAGACGGTAGTGTGAAGCGACTGGTGCTGGAACGTGAGAAGATTGGTTACTGCAAAATTTTTCGCGTGGCAGGGATTGTGGAAGAGCTGGTGCTGCTTCATCTGGATCTGGTGGAACAGATTTTGCAGAGAGAATTTTGGGGGCTGAAGTTTGAGCAAGTGGCATTGGAGGATTGAGCATGATGGAGCTTGGAATAAATAAACGGTTGACCGCAACGACGGTAGGGATTTTAGAGGTTACGCCCTTTAAGTTTGAACTAACCGAGTTAAGTCTGGTGAGTCAGATTAATGACCATGTTCGGGTGAGAATCTTGGGTCGTTTGAATGACCATCAGGAAGCTGAGAATGAGAAGTACATCAGTGATCCAAAAGTGATGCGGATTGAGATTAAGCGCAAAGCACATTACGATCTGCCAGCCAAGACCTTCTTTACCGGAATGGCAACCAAAGTAGAGGTGGTCACCAGAGGTGATGCTAATTATCTCTTGGTTGAGGCAGTCTCGGATACTTATCAATTGGACAGGCAGTGGCGAAATCACTCGTTTCAGAATCAACAACTAACTTACCAGCAGCTATTTGAGAAAGTGGCTGACGCTAAGGTCTATCCGCAGGGAGTTTTGATGAATATCAATGCCGAGATTGCTAAAGCGCAGTTGGGACGATTTACTTTGCAACATCAAGAGACAGACTGGGAGTTTTTGAAACGGATGGCATCACGGTTTAACGCGGGCTTAGTGCCCAGTTTGACGGGGGAGAAGATCTGCTTCTGGGCAGGAGTTTTTGAGCCAGTACATAAATTTACTGAAGCAGAGTTAGCCCCACTCGGCTACCAGATAGGATTTGATCAGGCTGCTTATGAGAAGTTGCAGCAGAATCATCTCTCAGGGGAGCAGAAGTGTCAGGAGAAGGATTTTATCTACTATCAGTTGACCAGTTATCGCGAGCTGGCAGTGGGTGATCAGGTGACCTTTCAGGGGCGGACACTCTTTGTGGCAGAGGTCAAAGGGAACTTGGAGCAGGGCAATCTCGTCTTTAGTTATAAATTACTGCCCCATGAAGGAATGTTGCAACCACTCTTTTATAATGACCCGATCAAAGGACGCTCATTGCCTGCCAAGGTGATCGCAGTAAAAGGAGATCGTCTCAAGCTAAAGCTTGATCTGGATCAAACCCAACCAGTCGAGGAAGCCTGCTGGTTTAGTCAGGCGACAGCTTATACTGCCGGAGGAGAGACCGGCTGGTATGCGATGCCCGAGGTAAATGACCGGGTGAATCTGTATTTTCCAAATCGTGAAGAAAGCTACGCTGGAGTCTTAAATTCACTGCGGCAGCCTGCTAAAGCAGGGCAGAAGTCAGCCAATAAGATTGATAGTCCAGAGAAGAAGTACTTCCGTACCAAGGAAAAACAGGAGCTCTGTCTGGCGCCGAAGCAATTAAGTATGGCGTATCAGGATGATGGAATTACCTTGAAGATGAGTGAGGAGGGGATTATTGAGGTTAAGAGTACCAAGGGGATTAGTCTG
>JBFYZC010000130.1:0-4341 GCA_041309705.1 Bacillota bacterium
AGTCACTCCTACACTCTCACCTGCAGCTGCTGCTGTGACTGCTTCACCTTGTCGTGTAATTGCATGTACTACTCCGGCACTCCGACCCCCGTGTGTGACCCACCCCTCCAGCTGATCTCCCACTGCCAAGGGGGCTTCAAGTTTCAATTCTAACTTCCCTGGAGTAATCGACTGCACTCGTCCCAGATAAACCCCACGATTATTTGGGCGCTTCATCCCAATAATCTGCTCATTGCGATTGCCTCCAAAATAGCCGGTGGTAAAACCGCGGTTAAAGGACTCCTCCAACTCTTGCAATTCACTAGTTGCTACTCTATAATTATCAGGATCGCTCGCATACTTATCCAGTAGCTGCCGATAAACTTTCACTACGGTATAGACATACTCCGGGCGTTTCATCCTGCCCTCAATCTTTAAAGAGGCTACGCCTGACTGTACCAACTCCGGCAATAATCCTGCCAGCGCTTGGTCTTTTGGGGATAAGAGATAGTTGCCGACAGTCGACAGCGTCTCGCCACGCTGATTAACCAATTGATATTCTAGGCGACATGGCTGAGCACATTTGCCTCGATTGCCACTTCTGCCCCCAATCAGACTACTCAGCAGACATTGCCCGGAATAACCAATACACAATGCCCCATGCACGAAGACCTCCAGCTCTACGCCGAGCGTCGCAATCTCAGCTACTTCCGCTCTAGTCAATTCACGTGCCAGAACTACCCGCTTGATTCCCAAATCCTTTAAAAACTCTACTCCAGCACGATTATGTACTGTCATCTGCGTACTGGCATGCAGCTCTAACTCTGGCAGATAACGTCGTGCCAGATTAGCTAGTCCTAAATCCTGCAAAATTACCGCATCCACCCCCAGCTGATATAATTCTGCCAGATAATCAAGCGCTGTCGACAACTCTTGATCCATAATTAAGGTATTTACGGTGACATAAAGCTTTTTATGGTGCAGGTGTAGTAACTTGGCTGCCTCTGCCAGCTCGTCTGGTTCAAAATTCTTGGCATTACGCCGGGCATTAAAAAGCTTGCCCCCCAAATAGATGGCATCCGCTCCGGCGGCTAATGCCGCACGTAATGCCTCATTATCTCCAGCAGGGGCAAGTAATTCAGGTAAAATTTTACTTTGGGTCGCCATTATTTAACTCCAGTCTTGATTTCCTCTACTACTGATACTCCCAAAAGCTCTAAGATGGCTGGAGAGATATCTAACAAAGACTGACATGCTAAAAATGCATTAGCATGTGTCCCTAAAGCAATTAAAGGAATCTGATTTAATGTATGACTCTTGATGGAGAGATCTTCAATATTGCCATGATCACTGACCACCACCAGATTGATTTGATTTGCGTTAAAATCACTGGCAAGCGTCTTCAAAAAACAATCCAAACGCTCCAGTAAGAGCAGAGCTAGTTGATAATCCTGATTATGCCCGACACGATCAGTTTGAAAATACTCAAATAAAGTGAAATCGTTGCGCGTAGCAATTCCCATCAAATGCTCTGCTGCTTCTTCAGGTGAGTAGAGGGGCAGCTCATAACCTTTCTCGCGTAACTGCTCATTAATAATATCCTGATAAACTGCTTTTCCGGCAATTAAATCAGGTACCATTAACAGCTGACAACCTCCAGATAAAGCAGCGGTAGTGGTCACCGAATGCCGCCATTTCCCATGTTTTACTGTTTCAAAATATTCACGGGTAAAAGTATTCGCAAAAGCTGCCTTCAAGCCAGCTTTATTAATCTCCTTAAAAATATTTTTATGCCGAATCAAGCTCTGCAGCGTTGGCGTGGGAAACCCACTCAAATGTCGTCCGACCAGCTTTGCCGCATTAATCCCTGTAAAAAGCGCGGTTTGACCTGTCGCACTCTGTGGAATCCCGGCTACCCCCAGTGTCGCATCAATTCCTTTGACCAACAAACTTTCCGAACTAATTCCCTCACCCACTATTTCTCTAGTTAAGGGTTTTCCTGCTAATAAGGAACGTACAAAAGGCATCTCAGCATTTACTAATGGATTAATATTGGCATCAGAGCTACCCAAGCCCAGACCATCAATGAAAATCATTAAGACCGACACGTTAATTCCTCTTCTCTTTCTGGAGCAGTTCCTTTAACTCGCTAATTTCATGTCGCAAGCTCGCAAGCTCTGCTTGTAACTCTCGCTCGTCAAACTGCTCTACATCCTTGGCCACAATTACACTGAACTTACCACACGCCTCAAGTACTGCCTGTGCAACATCCTCAATTCGCGCGACCCCTTTTTTACGTAACTCCTGACGTAGATCCCACAATGAGATATGCTCACGCATCAAATTCTTCTCGATCACTACCCCATCTTTAATCAGCAAGGTTGGCTTTCCTTCTAAAATTCGTGAGATATGGCGTGAACGATAGGATAAGAAAGAAAAAAGCAGCTCCATTCCTGCTAAGACACCCAGAATCATCAAACCTTTGGTAAAAGAGATCTGTTGCTCCAGACCTACGACGACAATAATATCACCAATTCCTGCCATCACTACTAAGTCAAAGAGACTCAGCTCACCCAGAGCGCGTTTGCCCATCAAACGAACAATCGCCAATGCTGCTAGGTAGATCGCCATTGGTTTAATGATAAAAATTAATAATTCTGTTCCCGTCATCAAATCGCCTCAGTATATTATGCCCCGGGAACAAATTTGGTGTCTCTGGAAATTCTTTTCAAAATCCAATCATAACCTTCAAAAAAGAAGTAACTTTTTCAGACTCTCCCCAATCAGATGCAATCCCTTTCTAAGCTCCTCCAGACTAAGATTAATTATACAAAGTCGTAACACATTCCTGCCTGGTTGAGGCTGTAAATAAAAGCATTCTCCAGTAGCGACAATTATTTTTTGCGCCAACAATACTTTAACTAATTCTTTCTGATCCATCTGTGGCGGTAAAGTCACCCAAATAAAAATTCCCGTTTCAGGAATATACCAGTTTACTCCAGCAAGCTGAAACTTATCAACAATTCGCCTCGCTTCAACTAGCTTCGCAAGATAAATTGGTCTTATTTTCTGAAGATGACGTTGATACATACCTGACTTTATAAAAACATCTAATGCTCCCTGGTTGAGTAATGAAGTATTTAGATCATCCAAATACTTCTCCTCTAAAAAACCCTTAAGCAGCTTCTGGGGCAGAACTACTGCCCCCAGACGCAGACCTGGCATGAAAGTCTTCGAAAAACTCCGGATATAAATCACTCGCCCATGAATGTCATAATAATGCAGGGGCAGATTTCCTTTATTTTGGTTCAGATCTCCTAAAAAATCGTCTTCCACAATAAATACCTGATAGCGTTCTGCTAGATGCAAAATCTTTGCTTTCTCTTTAACTGAAAGGCTAGTTCCTAATGGACTATGAAAACGTGGCATTGTATAGAAAAATTTCACCCTGCCAGTTTGAAAAGCTGCTTCTAATTGCAGCAAATCAATTCCTGCCGGGGTACGTGTAACTGGTAATACCTCTAGCTTCTCTTTTTTGATCATGCGAATCATCAACTGATAAGTAGGTTCTTCCACCACAATCGCTTGCTGATTATTCGGAAAGACTAGCCGAAGCAGCAGACTAAGTGCTTGCTGTGCACCATTAACAATTACCAACTGTTCGAGATCTGTATAAATACCCTGCTCAGTAAATTCTTCTTGTAATGTCTTTCGTAATGAAAAAAGACCTGCTTGGTCAGTGTAATTAAACAGCAGATCTTGATATTTCACGACTGCCTGATTGATACTATGCGCAAATTCACGATAAGGCAACAATGCTTGCTGAGGCATCACTTTTACAAAATCAATCTCTTCCGACCATCTTTTAGCCTGAGCATCTTGCTCAATCACATAATATCCACTACGTGGAATGCTATAGACCAAATGCTCCTTTTCAAGCTCTTGGTATGCTTTATTTACCGTAATCTTATTTACCTCAAACAACTGAGCAATCTCACGTACACTGGGTAGCCGCTCCCCTTGTTTTAGTTTGCCACTATCAATTTGCTGTTTGACCAAATTCATAATTGCTTGGTATTTCTTCATCACAACCTCTTGTACTAGTACAGTTTGTTTTTTAAATAATTGTACTATTTTATTTTTAATTATATACTAAAATCAATCAAAAAACATCCACCAACGGAGGAAAAAATGAATTCAAATCTCGCCATGAAACTCATCCCCCAAAACGACTCGATCTCATTTAAAAGAATTGTCAAACTCACTTATCCAATTATTTTATCAATGTTCTCACTTAACCTGATGTTGATTATTGATCGTATTTTTGTAGCACAGGATAGTCTAACTCAATTTGCCGCAATG
>JBFYZC010000131.1:0-2640 GCA_041309705.1 Bacillota bacterium
AGGCGTCCTGGAGACCTTTTTTAGGCTGATTATCAAATGTTCCAGTGGTATAGCCGGTAAGATAACTCCAATTTTTTACGTAAATCTGTATATTTTCCAAAAGCTCTAAATCATTTTATCATCGCAAAAAATCCTTAATGCTCTGGATCTTTTCACTCGGTAAAATGAAAGATCTTTACCGAAAAATATATAGTGAGTTTTTTTCTTGAAAATATAGTATATATTAGTGAAATATGTTAGAATATTCATGTTAGGCGCTTAAAAATAAGGGGGTCTTCATTTTTTATGAAAAAGCAACAGGTCTTAATGATTGTCGTAGGAGTATTGCTAATAATCGCGGTAGCAGGAATTGTGGTTGTAAAAAGTTTGGCTAATAATTCGAAAGATTCGGATATTTCTCGAGCAACCATTGCAGTTCTACCAAGTCCGACAATCGAAGCTGAACCAGAGGCAACGGGCGACGAGATGATTGGTGAGGCTGCTACTTTAAATGCGAATGAAAGTAGTGATGTTAAAGTAACTCCAAAAAAGAATGTTCTTCCTAGTGCTGTACCAAGTAATAAAAAAGTAACTCAAAATACTAATACTAATACTAATGTTAGTGTGAAAGTAGAGCCTAATAATCAGGTTACCGATGCAACAAATGTAACACCCCAAGAAGATTCAGCAGAGAACTCGAACTCAAAAGTTTTGAAACTGAAAATTAAGAAGGATCAAACAACTGCTACTCTAACAGTTAATCAGGATGGCAAAGCTAAAGTGGTAGTAAAGACTAAAGATCAACAAGAGAAAGAAGAGACTACGAATCAGAAAGTAGAAGAGAAGAAAACTGAATTAGAGAATATTACCAATAAACTTGGTCATTGATTTATTGGTTGCATTTTAAGCCTTATTGATTTTGTAGAGTTAATCGCCTGATTAGCTCTTTTTTTGTTTAAGATGAGTATTTTTGTCTGATATTGGCAGGGGATTTTATGAATTAGTCGAAATATGAATTAAGATTAATTGGGAATATTTAATTTTAATATATGCAAGGGGATACTTAAGTGAAAAAATTTATTTTTATTTCTGACTTTGATGGTACTTTGACGAGTAAGGATTTTTATCATATTGTAATGGAAGAATGTTTGCCAGATCATGGGGAAGCATTGTACCGCAAGTGGCGTAATGATGAGATTGGTGTTTCGGAATTTTTGGCAGGAATCTTTCGTGCAATTGATCGAGATGAAACAGAGATTGATGAAGTAGTTGCTAAAATTGTGATTGATTCATATTTGAAAGAATTTGTAACACGAATTCATGCCGCTGGTGGAGATTTTATGATTTTGAGTGCTGGAACTGATTATTATATTAAACGTACTCTAAAAAATTTAGGGTTGTCAGATATTCCGGTAATCTCCAATCCTGGAGTCTATCGTGAGCGTGGGATTTGGGTTACACCAGATCAGAAGAGCCCTTATTATTCTTCGATTTATGGTGTTGATAAAGCTTTGACGGTTCAAGAATATTTAGGTAAATATCAACGTGTCTTTTATGCAGGTGATAGCGAGCCTGATTTGAAGGCTGCTTTATTAGCAGAGCAGATCTTTGCCCGTGGTGAGTTAGTGGGGCTTTTAGAGCAGCGCCAACATCCGTTTATTAAGTTTAATTCATTTAAGGAGATTGCTGATAATCTGCAGCAAATAGGGGTGATTAAGTGAAAACTCTAACCCAACAGGTAGCAGTTCCAGCAATTTTGGAAGTTGGAAAAGGAAACTTAGAGAGAATTGGAGCATTAATTGCGAGGAAATCGTTTCGTAATATTGTTCTGTTTTTTGGAGAAGGAATCTACCAGCTGTTTGGGGAGAAGATTATTGATTCAATTGAAGCTGCAGAAATTAAAATCTTAACATGGCTTGAATATCAACAGAAGGATTCAGATCAGTTATTATCTTTTGCGTTTAGTCTCCCAGCGGAAACTCAATTGGTAGTTGGAGTGGGCGGGGGTAAAATTTTAGATATTGCTAAATATGTTAGTTTTTTGAATGATCTACCTTTTGTAAGCGTTCCTACAGCAACTTCTAATGATGGTTTTGCCAGTTCGGGCTGTTCTTTGATGATTGGAGGACGTCGTCGCTCAATTCCGGCACGTATGCCTTATGGAATTATTGTTGATCTGGATGTGATTAAGTCTGCACCAGAAAATCTGATTTATTCTGGAGTTGGAGATTTGATCTCCAAGATTACTGCGGTTTATGACTGGCAGTTTGAAGAGGCACATGGTAAGGCAGAAGTGAATGATTTTGCGGCGATGATCGCGAAAAAGTCAGTTAATAGTATTGCACGAATGGAGATTCGTAAAGATATTCATGATGATTTTTTTCTGAAAGAATTGGTTGATTCGCTAACAATGAGTGGTATTTCAATGGAAATTGCCGGTAATAGTGCTCCTGCAAGTGGAAGTGAACATTTAATCTCACATTATTTAGACACATTTGCCGAAAAACCACAACTTCATGGTGTACAAGTAGGAATAGCTACTTATCTGATGAGTTTGGTGCAGAATCATCGTGCGGAACGGGTAGAAAAGTTTCTTGCAGAAACAGGTTTTTTTAATTATGTACGTGGTTTGCAGATGAAAGTTACTGATTTTGAAAATGC
>JBFYZC010000132.1:0-4261 GCA_041309705.1 Bacillota bacterium
ACTGAGGGCGCGAATCTCTTCGATTAATCCAGCAGGTAGATAGCCACGAGTCCCGGCTTCATGATAGGAAAGCCCTTGACCCAAAGCACGTCGATAGAATTCATCAAGGGTAACTCCATCATGAGGTTTGAGATTGACGGTTGAGTGATCAAGCAGATCACCCAAGCCAGTACCTCGTAAAGTAGCTAGTTTTTTATAGCGACGTAGGTCAACTGCTATCCGGTCGTAGATTGCCTCTGCGGAAAGTCCTTTAAGCTCAGGGTCATATAAAACTCCAATTTTGGGCAGTTCACCTAGCCCCATCTCTATTAACCAGCCGTTGATTACATAATCACAAGCAATATTCCATAAATAAGGCTCACGCCCTTGACAGCGAGAAAAATGCCGTAATCCTACATGTAGGAGCTCGTGTGCGATTACAAAACGAGATTCGTAATCATCAAGTCCGGCAGCAGGATTAAGATAGATCTCTTGGAGTGTCTCATTAACCGCAGCAATGGAGACCTCCATGCGCATACAAAGAATAGGATCTTCAATAATCTTAAAGGTAGCTGCCAATGCTCCAAGCAGTGGAAAACTATTCAGAAACCAATTTTTTGCTTTAAGCGCCGTCGAGAGATGCTCTTTTTTTGCTCCCAAAAAAGCTTCATAGCCTGCCGCAACATTAACAGCACTAGTAACTGCGGCAGAGAGTCCTTGAGCAAAACAGGCAGTCCAGTCGAGTTTATGTCCTTGATAAGTGGTCTGTTCTTTGGTAAGTAGCAGATCAGCAGAGTTTGTTCCGGCAGTACCAAAGTGAGTTAGTGAAGTAGGAATGCCTTGGACTAGAAAATTTTGATAAAGTTGTTCTTCTGAGGGAGCAGAAAAATCCATTCTGTTTTGTAATTCAAATGGAGCACGTCCCAGTTTCATTTCCGCAAGAAATTTTGCGATAATGCAATCACAGGCGGTATTCCATTTATGATAATCAGCTTTGGCTTGAAAATGCCCCATTCCTAAATGAAGTAAACAATGCGCAATGACATAAACCCATTCTAGCGCTTCGCCGCGTCGGGTAGGATGAAGATGTAAGTAACCATCTTGAGTAATCACTGCCCAACCTTGGGGTGGACAGAGATTGCCGGGACGGCGTATGTCGTGAACATGTGCGAGAAGTGGTGCAAACATTGGATGTTGTTTGACTAATTGATAGCCAGTCAAAAAATTTTCTAGGGCAGGATCTTGAGTGGTGGGTTGTTTTTTATTTCTCATTTTTAAGCTTCTTTCCTCTCGATCAATCGAGGCAGGTCGCGCACAACATCAACCATAAACCAGCTAGGAAGAGTTGAATCATCGCTTTGTTTGGCAACGACCATCTGTGCCATCTCTAAGCTGAGCTGTGCTAACTCTTTAAGGAGCGCTTTTGCTTGATGAGCGAAGATTTTATCTTTTTCACGTAATTTATCTTTTAAAGGGGGAAGTTCTTTAATTAACTGCGCCCGAAAGGATTGTGACAAAAAGTAGAGGAGATCACGATCTTCTGGTTTGGCAGGCCATTTTTCATCTCCACTCAGAATTGCTGAGAGCTGGTATTTATTTTTGAGTTGTTTGATAAAAGCTTTGAATTGCCCTGCATGATGTGGCGAGAGACAACTATAGGCGAGAATCTCGATGATTTCGTTAGTTAAAGTTCTTTGAGACTCATGCAAAGCATCACTCAGCATATGCCAAGAACGTGGCGTGGAGAATGGTTCCTCATGTTTGGGAGGTTGTGACCAAAGATGATCTGGACGAAGCTTGATATATTCAAGGATATATGGATGAAGTTGATGAGCACTAGCCCAGTTGAGCCATTCATGTACAGAGACTTTTAATTCAACATGCATCATGCGATTAATTAAAGCAGAGGACATGGGTTTGACAATCGCATTATCTTGGGTACGATTCCCCGCTCCAATGACAATTGATCCTTTTGGGAGTTCGTATTCTCCGATCCGATGTTCATGAATCAAGCTATAGAAGGCTTTTTGAACTTCCTGAGTACAAGCATTTAATTCATCTAAAAAGAGGCAGTAAGGTTCCTGGCGTGCAATCATTTTGGGAGGACAGAATTGGCTGACTCCATTGATAATTTGAGGGACACCAATGATGTCCTCGGGAGCTAATTGACTTCCAAGGAGAGAGACACAAGGGAGTCCTAGTGAAATGGCAAATTGCTGTACGAGACTGGATTTGCCGATTCCAGGTGCACCCCAGATGAAGACGGGACGTACTAAGGCAATATTTAAAAGCAGCTCGGAGAGCTGTTGTGGAGAGACTGTTACGGGAATATTCATCTATCATCAAGTCCTTTGCGTTTGTAAATTTGAACCTAAAAATGGCAACAAAAAAACACGATAACCATCGTGTCGCCTGTGTTAAATAACTATTTTTCAGGTGAAGGTTACTGGTGGAAAAATATTTAGTTATGAGAGAGACACCTCGTAATTATTTTTCGGCTGCATTTGTAGCACTCCTTTCACCAGATATTTCATTAACATTTTTAAAGAATGTCGATATAAATTAATTATATCAAATTTTGGTAAGTTTGTCAAAGGGTTAAAAATGAAGCTGAGTTTTATTTTTAGTAGCAATGGTTCAAATGCTTCGCTCATTAAAGATACCCAATATAATTGGGCATCATTTGTTACTCCAAAATTTGAGGATTTTCTGATTTGTCAGTTACAAGTAGGTACTTTTGTAGGATATAATGATGATTTTGCCAAAGAAATCGAGCAGTCAAATGAAAAGGTAGCTAAGTATCGACATATCCAGGCGAAATTAGGCTATATTAAAGAGATGGGTTTTAGTGCGATTTAATTGCTGCCAGTTCGGGAATTTGCAGGGGATCAATCTTGGGGATAAAGAATTCGTCTTTATTCATCCCTTTATTGATGGTAATGGAATACTCGCTTATTAATGAATCTCGTCTTGCTGCAAGCTGGGTATCCGATAACAGTGATTCCACCTATTTTACGTGCGGAATATATTAGAAAACTTGAAAAAGCTCATCTAGACGATAGTGAATTTATCAAGTTTATTGCCGAGCAAGTCCTTCAAACTCAGCGTGATTATCTACGATTACTCCGAATTCCTTGAGAAAACACCCGACTAGGCGTAAGCTCGTAGTCGGGTATTCTTGTGCGCCCAGCATGTGCAGTAACTAGACGGTGAAAGTTCGCTGTGGGTTTGGTAGTGGTAACCACTAGCCAAAAGGAAGGCAGTATGTCCATCGATCGATAGATGCAGAGATGATACGGTGATGTTGAAGATTAGAAAGTCATTGTTGGTAGAACCATAGAAATCTGTTCAAATAATTGGGGAGATCCACAAGACAGTGGACCAGCAGTATTTTTTATCTACATGAACGAAATTCCAGCACATGTATCGGGCTATAAAAGAGTGGTTATCCGTAGTAATCATCCAGCTTACAAAGAAATTGTAGCCTTAGCTACCGAAGCTTATAAAAATCAGTGGAACGTCAGACTGGTTGTCCTAAATAGTAGTATTATACGCAGTAACTCCTGGGACTTTGGTATTTTAAGCATTATCTAAGACGCAAAGAACCCCCGAGCAAATTAGCTTGGGGGTTTTAACTATCAGCTTTACTTTTGAATACTGCGACTGGTTCCTTTGATCGGGCGTGCAATTCCGATGAATTCTGGCCAAATTCCTGTGTTTTGCAATAGACAACTGTGAATAAAACCAAGATGATACATTAAATGTCGAGATTGTGCCAGAATTAAAGTTAATCGTTCATATTTACAGCTTTCTGGAAACTCTGCTAAAGATTCATCGGTTAATTCTGCTAAATATTTTGCTATTTTCATCTTAATGCCCTCATAATAGTTAATCAGTTCTGTTTTTGAGAGACTTGTGCTACTTGCTACATCAAGCGAATTCAGTCCGTCTTCGTGAAACTCTGGTTCATCATAGAGAAATGGATTAATGAACCATTGATCAAGCGAATGAAGCAGATGATAAAAATGCTTCCATAAAGGATACTCGCAAATAATCTCATTCATTTGGCTTTCATTAACAGAATTAAAGGTTTCTTGGAGATTCAAAAATAAAATGTCGGTCTGCTCTTTGATAATAGAAGCTAGGGTTATTTTCATCAATTAACATCTCCTAATTTTTTTAAATCATAAACCGTAACCTCAATCCCTATAGCACTTAAATTCTTTTGAATCAATGGTTCGATCTTTTCCCAGCGCCCACCCGCCAAGCCACAACCAATACG
>JBFYZC010000133.1:0-3055 GCA_041309705.1 Bacillota bacterium
ACAATCTCTTTTCCGACGAGATGCAGTTCAGCTGGCCAAAATTTCTTAAACAACTCAGTCTGCTCTGGATATCCCAGCGCAGAAATATAATTAACCAATGCATCTAACCAGACATAAACTACGTGTTTAGGATCGAAAGGAACTTTCACACCCCAATTAAAAGTGGTACGCGAGACACAGAGATCTTCCAACCCTGGTTTTAAAAAATTATTAATCATCTCATTTTTACGCGAAACCGGCTGAATAAAATCAGGATGTGCTTCAATATGTGCTAGTAAACGCTCCGCATACTTAGAAAGCCGGAAGAAATAGCTCTCTTCCCGCACCATCTCCACTTCGCGACCACAATCAGGACATTTGCCATTAACTAATTTACTTTCCAGCCAAAATGCCTCACATGGAGTACAGTAACGACCTTCATACTCACTTTTATAGATATCGCCCTGCTGATAAAGTTTCTCGAAAATCGCCTGCACCGTCTGTTGATGACGCTTTTCGGTAGTACGAATAAAATCATCATGGCTAATCTGAAATTTCTGCCACAGCTTTTCAATATTGGCAACAATCTGATCCACAAACTCTTGCGGACTAATTCCAGCCGCCTCGGCACGACGCTGGATCTTCTGTCCATGTTCATCAGTTCCAGTTAAAAACCATACCTGATCCCCAATCTGCCGATGATAACGCGCCAATGTGTCTGCCAACACCGTAGTATATGCATGACCAATATGCAAATTATCACTGGGATAATAAATCGGTGTTGTAATGTAAAATTTACCCATAAAAATCCTCCTCAATTCTTTTTTTAAAAATAAAAAAAGCCCAATCTCGTCAGGGGACGAGAGGCTTTGCTTCGTGGTACCACCCCAATTTTCTCAAAGTTAAACTTTGAGACTTGAGAGTTCGTAACGTGAACTAAACGGCTGACCTTACTAAATTTCGGGTAGCAACTCCGGAATTCATCTTCACCAACAACCTGCGCCAGGCTCTCACCATTCCCGACTCTCTTTTGTCAAGTAGCTGGTTACTCTTTTCCATCACAGTCTTTTTCAAGGAGATCTGACTCCCTATCAATTTTACTTTAATCATAGCGATTATTTTTTTTTTTGTCAAGTAAAAAAATATAAAGTACTTAGCGTCAAAAACCGAATACTTAATTAGACAGAAGTTCCTAAATAAGTAAATGACAGCAAATAAAGTTAATAATTTTTAAAATATTTTTAAAAAATTATGATTATTAACTTTAGCTCGATAGATATTCTTTTGTATCTTTGCAAACCATTATCAATATTGAATTTTTTTTTTGAAAAAATATTTGACTGATGATGTAAATAAAGGTATAATATGTATTGAGATATAAATGACATATTAATTCTAATAAAATATAGAAGGGAGATTGAAGATCATGATGAAATCTACAGGGATTGTCCGTAAAGTTGACGAATTAGGCAGGGTGGTAATTCCGATTGAATTACGACGCACACTTCAAATTGATGAAAAGGACGCACTTGAGATCTATGTCGATGGTGAAAAAATCATTTTGAAAAAGTACGAACCTGCTTGTATCTTCTGCGGCAACGCCGAAGACATTCAAAACTTCAAAGACAAAAACATCTGCAAAGCTTGTCTAGAGTCCATGAAATTAGCTCAATAATTTAATCAGCTATAATTTTTTAAAGAGAGAGTAAAACTCTCTTTTTATGTTTGCTTTTTTTCAAGATACAAACGATAGAGTTCTTTGGTGCTAATTCCCGTTTGCGCCGAAAGTTTGCGTAATTCAGCCCGCAATGACTTTCCTGCCTGTTCCAGCTGGATAAAATCAATCTCATTCGTGACTAATGGTACTTCTGCTGCTACAGCTTCCGCTTGTCCCGCCACGATAATGGTGTATTCCCCACGTGGTTTAATCTCCAAAGCATCGGCACGCAACTGACTAAGCTTCCCACGAAGAAATTCCTCATGCATCTTGGTCAACTCACGTGCTAATACCGCCTGCCGATCTCCCAAAACCAGCTCTATGACTTCCAGGGTTTTTAACAAACGATGCGGGGCTTCATAAAATACCAGACTACCTGAATAATCTCTAATTTTTTCCAGACGTATTCTTTGTTCCGAATGTTTACGTGGTAAAAAACCTTCAAAACAAAAACTGATTGTCGGCAGACCCGAAGCCGCCAAAGCAGTAATCACCGCACTCGCCCCTGGAATTGGCACTACTTTGATTCCTGCCTCAACTGCTACTGCGACCAAATGACTCCCAGGATCTGAGATTCCCGGCATTCCTGCATCTGAAACCAACGCCACATTGCTGCCCGCCTTTAATTTTTCTAAAATAATCTCTGCTTTTTGATACTCATTATGTTGAAAATAGCTAATTAAAGGCTTTTTAATTTTAAAATAATTCAATAATTTCAATGTATGCCGTGTATCCTCTGCCGCGATCAAATCCACTTCAGCAAGTACACGTAGTGCACGATAGGTAATATCTTCAAGATTCCCTAGTGGTGTTGCGACCAGATATAGTCTTCCCATAGCTTCTGACATTCGTACACTCCATCACTAAATTTTTGTTTTAAGCAGCTCACGAATTCGCATTAACTCATCAGCCCCGGTTCGTTCCACCTTCAGATACCGCTCCATCAGACCCCATTCTGCTAACTGGTCAAGCTCCGCTGGAATTAGATGATCATCCAATAAGTAGAAATCATCTTGACGTGGATCAATCCCATCAGTCTTCAAATTATACCAAAGACGGTAGCCAATCTCCAAAGAACGCCGATCAAGGTACAGCAGTTCCAAAAGACTCTGTACTCTACTCCACGACCAACAGGTCAAAAATTCACAATGAAAGTATTCCTTTGCCCAGACAAAAAAGGAGGACACCCCTGGTCTGAGCTGATAATAACCATCATATTCGGCAAAAAGCACCCCGTCAATATCTACAAAGAGTGTTTTCTTCATATCTCTATTCCAATCAAAATTGAAACTTTTTTATACTCAATCGTCTGCGGCGCTGTTTCTGCTTCGATTAACCCCTGATTATCTGAAAAATACA